>JBDSBS010000257.1:0-7238 GCA_039921435.1 Planctomycetota bacterium
GCGGGGACAGGCGAGTGGCCTTTCCGTCAATGGCATGCGGCGTACCGTGTGAGACGGCGGCCGAATTGCGCCGAGCACGGCGTCGCGCTCAGTTGCGGCGTTGCGGCCGCGCGGCCTGCTCCGCTCAGCGCACCTTCCACTTCGCCAGCAACTCCCGTTCGCGCTCGGCCGTCATCAGGCCCTCGCGCCACGGCCGGTTGCCCCGCTCGGCGCGGATCCAATTGGCGGTGTCGCGGATCGTCTCGGCGATCGGGCGGAACGTCGCCCCCGCGGCGAGGGCCTTCGTGTTGACCGCGCGACCGTTCTTGGCCTTGGGGGTCCAGCAGGCGATCGAGTCCCAGGCCGTGCCACCGTTGGCCTCGAGGAACGCGTCGTCCACCCAGGTGAACGTGCACCCATGGTTGAGGGTGCCCTTGCCCGTATGCAGGAACTCGGCGGTCGAGATGCGCCCGTCGAACCCGACTGCGTTGAACGGTCCGGTGATGCCGGCTTCGATCGTGTGAACGATCCAGGCGCCGAGGTCGCGCACGTCGAGGAACTGCAAGTCGTTGTCGGGGTCGCCGGGGGCCAGGCACTCGCCGCCGCGCAGCAAGCGCGCGGGCCAGTAGGCGAATCGATCCGACGTGTCGCCTGGGCCGACGATGTAGCCGGGCCGCAGGAGTGTGGCCTTGCCCGGGAACGCGGCCGCCACCGCGTCTTCGCCATAGCGCTTCAGCGCGCCGTAGTTCTCGTAGTGAGCGCCCATCTGTTGGGTGTACTTGTCGGCGCACTCGCACAGCGGGCTCTGCTCGTCGACGGGCGTCGCGTCCTGCTCGAGAGTCTTGTAGACCGACAGCGAACTGATGAAGACGTACTGACCGACGTTGCCGTCGAGCACCGTGCAGACGTCCTCGACTTCGCCAGTGAAGAAGGCGCTCGTGTCGACCACTGCGTCCCACTTGCGACCCTTGAGCGCCTCGAGATCCTGGGCCGGATCACCAGGCTTGTCGGGACGCGGGCGTCGGCGCTGGCCGTGCAGCTTCTCGACGCCCGGGAAGAGGTTCGGGTTGGTCTTGCCGCGGTTCCACAACGTGACGTCGTGACCCTTCGCGAGCGCGGCTTCGACGACGGCCGGACCGAGGAACACCGTGCCGCCAAGCAGCAGGATGCGCTTCTTCCGCAGCACGGGTGTCGCGAACACGGGCCGCGCCGAGGTGCTGGCGACCGCCAGGGCCGCCGACGAGTGGGCGAGGAAGGAGCGACGCGAGAGCGGTTGGGGCATGTGGCCGATTACGCGTTGGTACGCAACCGTGCGAGTGGGATGGGCGCATTCTCTCGGCGCAGCGTTGCCCGTCAAACATGACGGCTGCGTCAAGACGCCCGGCACCATAGAATCCCGCGCCCCCATGAGTGCCCCGAAGTACCACCTGGTCAGCTACGGCTGCCAGATGAACAAGCTCGACAGCGAGCTCGTCGAGAGCAAGTTGCGCCAGCGTGGCTACGAGGCCGCTGCTTCCGAAGCCGACGCCTCGGTCGTGCTTCTCAACACCTGCTCGGTGCGCCAGCATGCCGAGGACCGCGTCTGGTCCAAGCTCGGCAAGCTGCGCATCCGAAAGCGCACCGAACCGGGCCTCGTCGTCGGCGTGCTCGGCTGCATGGCGCAGGAGCACAAGCGCTACCTGTGCTCGCGCATGCCGCACATAGACCTCGTCGTCGGCCCGTCGGCGTTCGGCGACATCGACCACACCGTCGAAGCGGCACGCCAGCGCAACGCCGTGATCGCCGCCGCGCGCGAGCCGGCCCGCACGAGGCACGAAGTGTCGGGCGCTGGCGTGCTCGCGGTCGACCAAGGGGTCAGCGGCGACACGATCTTGCGCGACGTGCGGGTGCGGCCACACCGTTCGCAGGCCTACGTCTCCGTCATGCGCGGCTGCAACATGCCGTGCACCTACTGCATCGTACCGACCACGCGCGGCGACGAAGTCTCGCGGCCCATTGCCGATCTCGCCTTTGAAGCCCAGCGCCTGTGCGACGACGGCGTAACCGAGATCACTTTGCTCGGCCAGACCGTCAACGCCTATGGCCGCGACCTCACTGGCCAAAACGCGACGCTGGCGCGCCTGCTGCGCGCGCTGCACGAGATCCCGTCCCTGCGCCGGCTCGCGTTCATCACTTCGCACCCGAACTTCCTCAATCAGGAACTCACCTCGGCGATGGCCGAGCTGCCGAAGGTCGCGCGCTTCCTGCACCTGCCGGCCCAGTCGGGCAGCAACGCAGTGCTCAAGGCCATGCGCCGTGGCTACACCGTCGAACGCTACCTGGCGCGCGTCGAGCAGCTGTTGGCAGTGGCTCCCGACATCGACCTGCACAGCGACTTCATCGTCGGCTACCCCGGCGAGACCGCCGCGGACTTCGACGCGACGGTCGCGTTCGTGCAGCGCGTCGCCTTTGCACAGAGCTACGTCTTCAAGTACTCGCCGCGGCCCGGAACGTTGGCCGCCGATCTGCCCGACGACGTGCCCGACGTCGTCAAGGAGGAGCGCAACCGCATCCTGCTGGCGACGCAAGAAGAGCTGACGAGCGCCAAGAACCGGGCCCTCGTCGGCAGCACCGCCGAAGTGCTCGTCGAAGGCGAGAGCAAAGTGACAGGCCGGTTCAGCGGCCGCACGGCGCAGCATCGGCTCGTGCACTTTGCCGCCGGCGACCGCGAGCTGTTTGGCCAATACGTGCCCGTGCGCATCACCCAAGCGTTGGCGCATTCGGTGGTCGGCGAACTTCTCTCGCACCACGAGGCACAAGAAGGGGCGCACGATCCGGTCGAGGCAGCGCAGTCGTGAACGACGAAGCGCTGATGCAAGAAGCGCTCGACCTGGCGCAGCGAGGTCGAGTCGAAGTGGAACCCAACCCGCGCGTCGGCTGCATCCTGCTGCAAGACGGCGAGATCGTCGGCCGCGGTTGGCACGAGTTCTTCGGTGGGCGACACGCCGAAGCGATGGCGTTGGAAGAAGCCGCGTGCGCCGGCCGGCACCCCGACACGGCGGTCGTCACCTTGGAGCCGTGTTCGACGCTGAAGGGCGAGCATGGCAAGAAGACCGCGCCGTGTGCACAGGCGCTGATCGCGGCCGGCGTGCGTCGCGTCGTCATCGGCCGCGTCGATCCCGATGCGCGCCACCGGCGCCAGGGCATCGCTATGCTCGAGCAAGCGGGTGCCGAAGTGCTCGACGGGCTGCTGGCGTCGCAGTTCGACGCGATGAACGAACCGTTCCTGAAAGCGCTCGGGCTCGATCGGCCGTGGACACTGTGCAAGTGGGCGATGACCCTCGACGGCAAGACGGCGGCACCTTCCGGCGAGGCGCGCTGGATCTCGGGTTCCGAGGCCAGGCGCCGCACGCACGAACTGCGGGCGCGTTGCTGTGGCGTGATGGTCGGCTTCCGCACGGCGCAGATCGACGACCCCGAACTGACCGTGCGCCACGTCGAGGGCAAGCAGCCGATCCGCATCGTCGTCGACCCGCTCGGCGAGGTGCACGACGACAGCAACCTCGTGCGCACGGCGCGCCAGATGCCGACCTGGCTGTTGGCCAGCGAAGACGTCGACCCACGCCGCAGCGGCCACCTGCAGGACCTCGGCGTCACGGTGATCCACGTCAGCACCGCCGAAGGACCGCGCCGTCTGCACCTGGGCAAGGCGCTGCGCGAACTGCGTCGCCGCGGCCTACAGCGGTTGTTGGTCGAAGGTGGGGGTGGCCTCGTGGCCCAGATGTTCGCCTGGAACTGCGTCGACCAGGTGCTTGCGTTCGTGGCGCCGAAGATCATCGGCGGCAAGTCTTCGCCGACGCCCGTGGCCGGCGAGGGGCGCGGGTTCATGGCCGAAGCGTGGCAGCTGCGCGATGTGAGCTACGAGGTGTGCGGAGAGGACATGGCGGTGTCCGGCTTCGTGTAGTGCGGGCGCCGGTTACGTCAGCCGGCCAACGCTTGCTCGAGGGTCGCCGGGTGCCCTCGGGGTGCCCTCGGGGTGCCACGGTGCGGAAACGTATCGTTTTCATCACGCGGCGCGCCGCAGCAGTCGTGCTCTTGCTGCGATTCCCACTTCCCGGCAACATCGTGCCCCGCGGCCACTCCGGCCCGGGGTACTCATGAAGCTCTGCACGCTGGCGTTGTCCTTCTCGTTCGTCACTTTGCTCCAAGCCCAGGTCGCGCCGGCGGCGGGGCAGGAACTCGAGCACGTCTTCGACCGGCCGGCTGGCAAACTGATCGAACAGGAGCAGAAGGACAAGCTCGCCGCCTGGCTGCAGCAGCACGAGGGCAAGGACCTCGGCGCCTTCGGCTACGCCGTCGCCCTGAAGTACTACCTCGACCGCGACTACCCCAAGGCCGTCGCGGCGCTCGACGAGTTCTGCAAGAAGGGGCTGCCGATCGCCAGCGCCGAGCATCGCACGATGGCCGGGCGCATCTTCCTCAACGCCGCGGTTACCGAAGGGCGCGCCGAAGCCCCCGACATGGACAAGCTGTCGCGTTGGGGCGAAGGCATGGTGCGGCTCTACGACGACACCAGCATGCTCGAGCGAATGGCGAAGACGATCTCCGCACGCGTGCCGGACCCCGCGGCCTTCCGGGTCGCGCTGGCGCGCGGCGTGTTTGCGTCCGGCCTGCCGGTGGCGCAGCAGGACTCGTTCTTGAAGAACCTCTACGCCGAAGCCGCTGCTGTCGCGTCGGAACCGAGGGTGGGCGCGATGCCGGCGACGCCGCTGCGCGCGCTGCCAGCCGCCGCGCCAGTGGACCAGAGCAAGGTCGTGCAGGTCGGGCAGGTCCTCGAGAACTTCGCCGTCGACCGCGTCGTGCATGGACCGTCGGGCTTCGATCTGGCGTCCTGCAAGGGCAAGGTCGTCGTGCTCGACTTCTTCGCCTCGTGGTGCGACCCGTGTCGTGCCGCCGTGCCTGGCATGGTGCAGTTGCAGAAGGACCACCCGGACGACGTGCAGGTAATGGGCGTCACTCGCTACTACGGGCACGGCATGGACTTCTCGGGTGCCGACGCCAAGCCCCCACACGGCGGCGCGACGGTCAAGGATCTCGACCACGACCAGGAGGGGGCGCTGTATGCGCCGCTCGTCGAGCGCTTTGGCATCAACTACCCGATCGTCTTCAGCACCGACCAGGACCTGGCGCGCGAGCGATTCGGCGTGACCGGCATTCCGACGATGTTCGTCATCGGGCGCGACGGCAAGTTGGCGGGCAAGGTGGTCGGTGACGGCGAGCCGCAGCACACCGAGCTGCTGCGGCTCGTGGAGCAGGCGCGCCACTGATGCACTGCTGCTGATCCACTGATCCCAGTGTTCCAGTGTTCCAGTGTTCCAGTGTTCCAGTGATCCAGTGCTGCCGCGTGTCATCGCGCTGCGCGCATCACAGACCGAGTGTGCCCTCGACGCCGTTCGACGTGTACAGGTTGAACGTGTTGCCCAGTGTCAGGCAGACCGACTGCGCCGTCAACGACTGGCCCGCGAGGCTCAGCATGAGCGGAATCGGCAGGGTGACCAACGACGAGCCGGCGACGTTGGTGCCAGTCAGCGAGCCATTGAGCGCGTTGATGTGGGCGAAGCAGCCAATCGCGCCCAGGGAGTCGATCGGGAGGAATGTCCGCGTATCGCCGAAGAACGTGATCGAGACCGGCGACACGGGATCGATGTTGCTGGTGGTGAAGTTCCAGTTGCTGCCCAGCACCGGCGGCGTGGCGCCGAGGCCCAGTGGCAGCGGCGCGCCGCAGCCCGAGCCGTAGGCCACACTGCGCCGCGTGCTCATGATCTCCTGGCCGCCCGCCGCCGCGGGAAAGCCTGCCGCGAGGAACGCTTCGTTTCCGGCCACTGCGCGCGTGAACGAGAACACGCCCGTACTCGTGCCGACGTTGTCGAACTCGTTCCAGATGACCGGCGGCCCGAACGGCGCTGCCGTGTTGGGGCGCGAGGCGTAGAGCACCTTGAGGCGCGGGCTGATGAACTCCGTGTAGACGATGCTCAGACCGTCGGGTGCGATTTCACAATCGCGGTGCGAGTTGGTCGTCAGCAGTTCGGTCACCACGGTCGGCGTGCCGAACGGCGCTGCCGTCGACGGCCGCGAGGCGCGGAAGATCGCGTTGTTGGGGGCGGAGGGCGCGCCCCAGCCAGTCGTGAGGAAGTAGACCTCGAGCCCGTCCGCGGTCAGGCTGACGGAACTCTCCGAGCCCGAACCGTTCAGCTCGGTGACGAACGTCGGCGGGCTCCATGGCAGGTTGGTCGCTGCCCGCGTGCTGCGCAGGACGTCGAAGCCGCCGGCACCGCCAGCGCGCGTGCTGGCGAACCAGATTTGGAGGTCGCCGACGGCGAGGAACGGCTGGTCGTCGGTGAGCGGGTCACTGAGTTCGGTCACTGCCGTCGGCGCCGACCAGGGCTGCCCTGGCGCGCTGCGGGTGCTGACGTAGATCTCCCAGTTGCCCGAACGGAACGATGCGAAGTGCAGCGTGAGTTCGTCGAACGAGAGGTGCGGGCCCGAATCGGCGGCGGTGCTGTTCAACGTCGTTTCGAACACCGGCGCCGACCAGCCGCCCTGCGCAACGAGGGCAGTGGCCAGCAGGAAGGATGCGCATGCGACGGGAAAGCGAGTGTGGTTGGTCATGATGGCTCCGTGGTAAGGGGCCAACAATAGCGGTGGCGGCCAACGCGGCAGCGCGCACACAAGCTCGTGACGATCGTGCCGCAAACGGCGTCGTGTAGAATCCGGACCGATGGGCCCCGATCCACCGTCACAGACTCTGTCGCTCCTGTTGCAGGAGGGCAAGGATTCCGAACGGGCCGAACAGTTGTTGCCGTTGGTGTACGCCGAGTTGCGTGCCACGGCCCAGCGCTACCTGCGCAGCGAGCGCGCCGGCCACACACTGCAGGCAACGGCCCTCGTGCACGAAGCGTTCGTCAAGCTCGTCGGGCCGCGCGAGCTGCCGTGGCAGAACCGGGCCCACTTCTTCGCCGCTGCCGCCGAGGCGATGCGGCGCATCCTGGTAGACGCCGCTCGTAGGAAGGGACGGGACAAGCATGGCGGGGACTGGACCCGTATCGACCTGGATGCTGCCGAATCCGCCGCCCCGGGCCCCCGCCACGACCTCGTCGCACTGGACATCGCCCTCACCCGGCTGGCGACCGTGGATCCGCAGGGAGCACAACTCGTCGAACTCCGCCATTTTGCTGGCCTTTCCGTCGCCGAGGCAGCGAAGGTCCTGGGAATCTCGCTGC
>JBDSBS010000258.1:0-3994 GCA_039921435.1 Planctomycetota bacterium
ACGAAGTCGAGGTGTTCGCGCAGGTCGCGCGCGACACCATCGTGGAGGAGCCGTTCACGGCAGCGGCCAACACGTTCCGCGTGCTGCGCGGCGCGAGCTACCACCCCGCGGGCCTCGTCTACTTTCAGGACGATGTGAGCGCCGACTGCCCCGCCACGGGTGGCCTGCTCATGATCGACAGCGAGATCATCGCCTACCAGTCGCGCGCCGATGCCGAATTCACGGTGGCGCAGAACGGGCGTGGCCTGCTCAACACCGAAGCGCGCGACCACGATCGCGGCGCCCGCGTGCACTTCCTCACGCACCGGCCGATGGCCCTGCTGATGAAGGGCATCGGTCCCCGCGATTCAGCGCTGCCGGTGAAAGCACTAAGCGCGCTACCGAAGCGAGGTGGCACGGTCTTGCTCGGCCGCGAACTGCTGCACTACACGTGGGTGCGCATCCAGGGGGACGAAGCGACCCTCGAGATGCCGCGCTGGTTCCCGCCCGGCGAAGACCCGACCAGCAGTGCTTCGCGCGGAATCTTCCGCGGCCGCTTCGGCAGCACGCCGCAGAGTGCGAGCAACAACGAGGCGATCATCGCCTTCCCGTTCCGCTACTGGGACCGCTACGCCGAGAACAGCGACGACCCGGAGCTGGCCTACTTTCAACTGACGACAACCGAGGCGCCGGTGTTCTACCGAACGCTGCGTTGGCGCGAGGAGACGGTCGATGCGCGCGTCGGTGTCGTGTGTCTGGTGCGCACCGACAGCAGGGCGCCCTGGGATGCGGTGCCGGGCACGACGGACGGCCTCTGGCAGTTCCAAGGCGGCAGCGCGAGTGCGGCGCCGCACCGCATCGGCACGCAGGCTTCGCGCCTCGAAGTACGTTTCGCCAACGTCTACAAGCCGGGCGTGCTGGACCTGACGACGTTCCGCGCGCACGGCTGGAAGACCTCGGTGCGCATCGAGGACGTGCGCGTCGACTACGAGGGCGAGGGTCGCGTCATTCGAGAACTGGTGACCGCCCGATGAGCGCACCGCTGACAGCTCAAATGAGCACGTCGTCCCGAATGCACGCGCGCGGCTTCACGCTGCTCGAGCTCGTCGTCGTGATGGGCATCCTGTCGGGCTTCCTCGTCATGCTGGTGCAGCTCGTCGACACCGGCCTGCGTCTGTTCGGCCAAGGCGAACTCACCCAGGTGATGGCCGATCGCACGAGCCGCGCGCAACGCGTGATCGGCGACGAACTGCGTGCGCTGCGCGGCAGTGCCTCGGGTCGCGACCGCACCTTCGCCGGGGATCGCCTCGTCGTGCAGTGGCTGCCGGTCGGTCTGCCGGCGCGGCCCGAGCGCAACGCGACGCATGTGCAAGTGCTGCGTGCCGCGGTGCACCTGCCCGTCGACCGCGAACTGGCGCTGATCGACGTCAATCTGGCGTCTCGCGTGCTCGAACAGGAGCCCGGCAGCACCGCTCAGGCCCTCGACGAACGGGTCGCGCAGCTGCGGCAGAACGAACCGCTGCGCGGCATCGGCAACCTGCTGCTGTTGCCGTGGCGCCAACCCGACGCCGACGACGCGCTGATGCAGCTTCGCGTCGCCTGGTTCCTGCCGGGGCAGCTCGTGCACGTCGGACCAGGCCGCCCCGTCGATCCGTTCGCCGTGGTGGTTCCCGGCAGCCCCGACTTGCCTGGCCTCGTCGTCTACGAGAACACGACGCCGCTCCTCGAGGACCTGCTGCACGTCGAGTTCTGGTTCTGGTCGCAGCGCACGATGGCCTGGCCCCAAGCCAACACGGTGGGGGCGGGCGAGCTGCGTAGCGGCGGTGCAGGGGCCGAACGCATCTGGGACAGCGCGCGCGGCGGTTGGCTCGTCGACGCAATCTCGGGCGGCGAGTTTGCGTTCGATCGCGGCCCGCAGAGTGCGAATGATCCAACCGACGACATCCAACCGCACGCCATCCTGGTGCGCTGCGTCGTGGCCCAACCCGCCAACCTGGCTGCCGAAGGCCTGCTCGACGGCTTCCTGCCAGCCACCGACCTGTCGCTGCGGCTGCACGACGGCAGTCGGTTTCCGGGCGCAAGCGGCGGCGGCTTCGTCAAGATGGGTGGCGAGTGGATGCACTACGACGAACTGGACGGCGACGTGTTGCGCGGGCTGCGGCGCGGGCAGCGCGGCACAAAGGCGATCGACCACGAGAGCGGCGTGCGCGTGCACGTCGGTCGCGAAGTCGAGTTCGTCGTGCCCGTTCCACACAGCAAGGACCACTGGCATGGCTAACGCACACAACCTGATCTCGAGCGGTGGCTCGCACGGTGGCTCGAACCGGCTCTCGCTGACCCGCTCCGCCGGCTTCACGCTCGTCGAGATGCTCGCAGCACTCGGCATCCTGCTGTTCGGCATCACGGCTCTGATCGGCGCCTTGACGGCCAGCATCGCCCAGCGACGCACCACCGACGCGCGACTCGAGACGACCGCACTGTGCGAGTACGCGATGTGCCGTTTGCAGCAGGAAGCGATCCGCCCGCGCGACGGTTCGACGTCGGATCTCGACCTCGAGTTGACGCCTCTGCAGGACCAGACTGCGCCCGGGTTTCCTGGCATGCGGTGGTCGGCGAAGATGATCGTCGACGACAACCGCCCCGACATCTGGCTCGTGCGGCTCGAGATCCGCTGGATGGAAGAGGGCGATGACGTGACCGAAGAATTCCTGCGAGTGCTGCCCCGACAGTTGCCGCTGCGCGTGCGCGTGCAGCGCTTTGTCGAGCAAGACCCGACTACCGAGAGGTGATGCGATGTTCCCGATGATGTTCCGTTGTCTGTTGCCCCGTGGTCTGCAGGGCCACTGTCTGGCCGCGTTCGTGGCCGTCGCCACATTCCAAGCGCACTCTGTCGCACAGTCCGTGCAGCTGGCCGACGGCCGCGTACTGATCGCCAAGGTCGAAGACGCCGATGGCCAAGGCCTGCGCGTGCGCCGCCTCGACAACGGCGGGCTGCTCGACTTGCGCTGGGACCACCTGTCGGCGGCCAGCGCGTTCGTGATCAAGCGCCAGTTCGATCTGGTCTCGGACAACCAGGACGAACTGCTCGTGCGGGCCGAAGAGGTCGAGTTCTGGAAGAACGGCAGCCGGATGACGCAGATTGGCAAGATCATCCCCACTGGGCCTTTGGAGCCGATCATCCTGGAGGTCAAGGGGCTCCAGATTTCGGTGCCGCGCGCCGAAGTGCGCGGCTCGCGCACGGTCGAGGTGCCGGTGTCGCAGCTCTACACGCTCGACCAGTACTTCGCACAGCGCTCGGCCGAGCTGCCGGCCAAACCAACTGCCGACCAGCTCATCCTGTTGGCCGAGGATCTCGTCAAGGTGCGCGACTACGACCGCGCCGACGAACAACTGAAGAAGGCCAAGGAACTCGGCGACTCGCGCAACCCGCAGCACCTCGACAGCATGCTGGCGCGGCTGCAGCGCTACAAGGAAGCGGCCAACGAACGGCGCCAGCTCGACCAGATCCAGGCGGCGCGCAGCCGCGGCCAGGTCTTGGATTTCGACAAGGGCACCAAGCTCATCGCGCAATTCGAGAAGGAGTTTCCGCAGACGAAGCTAAAGGCCGAGTTCGAACTCGAGAAGAAGCGCTTCGGCGAGTCGCGCACGCGCTTCCTGGCGCAGCGCGTGGCAGACCAATGGCGCGCCTCGATCAAGATCGCCGTCGACAAGAAGGTCGCCGACGACACGGTCGGACTGCAGGCGGCAAAGGACTACGCCGAGAACAAGCTCACCGACGACATCGTCGCGCGCCTCGTGACCGCGCTCAAACTCGAGCCCGAAGAGGTCAAGCAGCTATGGAGCATTCGCGAGAAGTACCCAGTCGGCAAACGCACCGAGCACTTCAACTACGGTCTCGGTTCGTGGATCCTCGGCGACAAGGCGATCCTCAAGGACACCGCGCACGGCAAGGCGGCGGAGCAGACCAAGCCTGCGAACGAGCCCAGCCAAGACCGCGACGTCGAACGGCTGGCGA
>JBDSBS010000259.1:0-19551 GCA_039921435.1 Planctomycetota bacterium
TGCATCGGGCACTTCGAGCCGCGCGCGAAGGACGGGCCGTTCGTCGTGCTCGGGTGACAACAGACCTAGCGTCTCAGCAGCTTCTTCTGCACATCGCTGAGCACGGGCGCCTGCTTGGTGCCGTGCTCGCTGATGCGCACCGTGTAGTCCATGACGGACATCTTCTTGCGCGGGTGCACTGGCAGGCCCATCTCGAAGGTGAGCGGGGCGTCGGGCTTGACGTCCTCGACCTCGTCCTCTTCTTCGTCCTTACCTGCACCGACGACGCCGCCTGCCCGCACGACGAGCACGCCGGCGCGGCCGCCGGCGTCCTGCTTGTTCCAGCCGCGCACGCGAACCTGCTGCACGAGACTGGTCGCGGGATCGATGCTGATCGCAAGGTCGACCGTTGCCGTGGGGGGTATGGCAGCCGTGCGCGCTGCGCGCCCACCGACGGCGAAGAACTGCATGGCGAACTCACCCTGCACGAGGGCTTCGGGCAGCAGGCCCGACCAGACGGCCTCGGCGACCTGATCTGCCGTTAGGGTCACGCTGACGATCTCCACGGGACGGTCGTCGAACGAGTCGACGCCGGTTTGAACAACAGCGAGCTCCCAGGCAGCGAGTTGCTGCAACAACAACGGCACGTCGGGCAAGAAATCCGCTGAGTTGCCGTCGGCGTAGCGATTGGGCCGCACCTTCCAGCCGATGTTGTCGTCCCTGGCGATCGTGCGATGGCCTGCGACGAGCACTTCGTCGTTTGGATCGCCGTCGAACTGATAGTGCCAGAGGCCTTCGTGCCACGACCCTGCCACCTTCGCGGTGTTCGAAGCCCCGAACGCGGCGAACGGGTTGTCCGCGCCCTTGTTCTTCTTATCCGGTGCCCAGCTCGCGGTGAATGCGGCGTCGTGCAGGTTGCCGGTCTTCTGCAGCGCCGCGGCGAGTCGGGCCTTGGCGGCGAGCAACGGGTTGTTCGGTGTGGGGGCGGGAACCTGGGCCGTCAGCAGCGGTGCGATGGCGAGCAGGAGGCAGAGGGAGGGGGATGGTCGCATGGCGGTCTCGACGGGAAAGCGTCGACGATACTCTGCGATCCGGAATGCGACGAGCCTCGGAGGCACAGGGCGCGCAGAGCCAGCCCAGCAAGACCAGCCCAGCAAGACCAGCCCAGCGGCGTGTTCGAGCCCGATCAGACAGTCAAGCCGTCGGAGTCGGCGGCGTTTCGCCCATGTCTGTCAACGGTGCCGGCGTCCCCGTTGCCGGTGTCTCCGGTGCTGGCGTCTCCGGTGCCGGCACAGTCGTGCTGTCGCCGCGTAGCTCGCGTTCGTGCCGCAGATCCTCGAGCAGCTGGTTGACCCGGATCGCTCCAGCGATGCCCTCGTCGAAGAGGAACTCGAGGTGCGGGATCGTGCGCGTGCGCAGTGCCTTGCCGACCTCGCGCTGGCAGAAGCCGCTCGCCCGGCGCAGCACGGATTCGCTGTCCATCCTTGCTTTGGCCTCGGCCGCTTTCGTCGGCGCCACGACGGACCAGTAGGCCTTGCACGTCGTGAACTCGCTGTCGAGTTCGACGCGCGTCACGGTGACGAGGCCGAGTTTCGGGTCGTTGATCTCGCGCTGCAGCACCTCGGCGAGGCGCTGCTTGATCTGCTCCTGCAGGCGCGCGATACGGCGTTCGTTCATGGCTTCTCGGGTCCCCGTGGCGAGATGATCTCGAGCTGGTGGTCGCCGAGCGTGCCGTCGCGCCATTCTTGCAGCGCGTTGAGCAGGTGGTCCATCGAGCTGTTCAAGTGCGCGGTGTCACTGCCGGCGACGACGGCGCCGAGCGTGGCGATGGTGCAGATGTCGAGGTCTTCGATCTCGGCGATCGACACGTTGAACGAGCGACGCAGGCGATCCTTGAGCGCCTTGACGACGTTGCGTTTGTCCTTGAGCGACTCCGCCCAGGGGATCTCGAGGGTGAACTGGAGAACGCCGATGTGCAACATGACCGTGCGGGAGAGGGGCGGCGATCGAGGGGGCCGTTTCGAAGGTTCCGTTCGGTGGGGCCGATCGGTGGAGTCGGGTCGGAACAGCCGGTGGGAGCCGATCGGCGAGACACTGTCATCCCCCGAGCGTGCGCTTGACCAACTCGACCTGCACGAACTCAAGGATGTCGCCGACCTTGATGTCCTGATAGCCGTCGAGGGTCATGCCGCATTCGAAGCCAGCCTTGACTTCGCGCACGTCTTCTTCGACGCGTCGCAGACTGCCGAGCTTGCCACTCCAGACGACGGCGCCATCGCGCGACAGGCGCACCAGCGAGTTGCGCTTGGCGGTGCCGTCGGTGATGCGACAGCCGGCGATGGTGCCGAACTTGCTCGACTTGAACGTCGCCTTGATCTCGGCGTGGCCGATGACGGACTGCACCTCTTCGGGAGCGAGCATGCCTTCCATGGCCGCGCGCACCTGATCGAGCAGTTGGTAGATGACGTCGTAGTAGCGGATCTCGACACCGGCCCGCTCCGCGTTCTGCCTGGCGCTGCTGTCGGCGACAGTGTTGAAGCCGACGATGACGGCACCCGAAGCCTCGGCGAGGCTGACGTCGGTTTCGTTGATGCCGCCGAGTGCGCTGTGCACGAGGTTGACGCGCACTTCGGGCGTCGACAGCTCGTCGAGGCACTTCTTCAGGGGCTCGAGCGAACCCATGGCGTCGGCCTTGAGGATGATCTTGATCTCCTGGATGTTGCGTTCGGCGAGCTTGGCCGAGAGCGTCTCCAGCGTGACGGCGCTGCGTTCGGCGCGCGACAGTTCGCGCACGCGGCGCTGACGCTCCTCGACGACTTCCTTGGCCTTCTTGGCGTCTTCGACGACGAACAGCTTGTCGCCTGGACTCGGCAATCGGTCGAGACCGAAGACCGTGATCGGTGTCGATGGGCCGGCCTCGGCGAGGCTGGTGCCCTGGTCGTCGATCATCGCACGCACGCGCGCGAAGCTCTCACCACAGACGATCTGGTCCTTGAGTCGCAGCGTGCCGTCGGTGACGAGCAACGTGACGACGACGCCTTGCTCGGGTGATTGGCGCGACTCGACGACGATGCCCTTGCCAGCGGCTTCGGGCCGCGCCCGCAAGTCGAGGATTTCCGCCTCGAGCAGGATGCGGCTGACGAGATCCTCGAGACCCTTGCCCGTGACGGCCGAGCATTCGACGACGCCGACTTCGCCGCCGAACTCTTCGGACTGCAGGCCCTTGATCATGAGCTGCTGCTTGACCTGCATCGGCTTGGCGCCCGGCAGATCGCACTTCGTGATGGCGACCACGATCGGGACCTTGCCCGCCTTGGCGTGTGCGATCGCCTCTTCGGTCTGCGGCATGACGCCGTCGTCGCCCGCGACGACCAGCACGACGATGTCGGTCAGGTCGGTGCCGCGGGCGCGCATTGCCGTGAAGGCGGCGTGGCCGGGCGTGTCGAGAACGACGATCTCCTGCCCGTCGTCGTTGGTGACCTTGTAGGCGCCGATGTGCTGCGTGATGCCACCGGCCTCGTGCTTGGCGACCGTGCTCTTGCGCAGGGCGTCCATCAGGGACGTCTTGCCGTGGTCGACGTGGCCCATGAAGGTCACGACGGGAGCGCGGACCATGGTCTCTTCGCCCTCGCTGCTCTCGACGAGCTGTTCGATGAGCTCGTCCATCGCGGCCTTGTGCGCGACGATCTTGATGTTGCGCTCGAGCTCGAGGCCGACGAGTTCCACTTCCTCGTTGCTGAGCAGCGAGTTGATGTTCTTGCCGGGGATCTTGAGCCGGAACGTCAGCGTCGCGATGAGCTCGTTGACCTTGATGCCCAAGGCCTCCGAAAGCGCCTTCATCGACACTGGTTCGGCGACTTCGGTGATCTTGTTCGGGTCGACCGTCGGCGTCACCCTTTGCTTGCGACCGCCGGGGCCACCGCGGCTGTCGCGGAAGCCGCCGCGCTGGGTCGAACCAGGGCCGGCGGGACCGCGCCGGATGCCGGTCTGCGGCGACGAACGCGAACCGGTGCGCTGCTGCATCTTCTGCAGCGCGGCGCGGCGCAGGTCGCGCGGCGCGGCTGGCGCCGAACGCCGGGTCGCGTCGCGGATGGTCTCCTGGGGCAGCTCGATGCGACCGACGACCGTGGCCTTCTTCTGCGGCACGAGTAGCTTGCGCACAGCGTCGGCCCCTGGTGCGGCGGCCGGCATCGGGGAGGCCATCGCGGGTGCAGCCCCTGTACTGGCGTCCGCTCCCGCTTCGGCCTCCGCCGCAGCAGCTTCGGACGTAGGCGCTGGAGAGGCTGGAGAGGAGGGTCTGGTGGTCCCCGCAGGAGGTTCGGCCTTGGCGCTGGCGATGCCGCTCGCGGCTGCGGGCTTCGCAGAAGCGTCCCTTTGGATTGGCTTGGCGGCTGTTGCAGCGGGAGCCTGGGTTGCGGCGGGGGCAGGGCCCGTCGAGGAGGGTGCGGTCCGGGTAGGTGCCGCCGGCGTTGTGCGAGCGGGTGTCGCCGGGACCGGCTCCGTCGCAGCCGTTCGAGCGGCGGGGGCCTTGGGGGCTGGCGCTTCGGGCGGAGCCTCCGTATCGGCGGTCGCCGCGGTCGCAACTAAAGGCTCAAGATCGAGTTCTTCGAGGCTCTTCTTCGGGGCTCGGCGGAGAGCTGGCTTGGGTAGCGCCTTCTTCGGCAGTTCCTTGAGCTCACGTCGCGCCGGCGTGGAGTCCGCATCGCCACCCTGCTCGGCGACGGCACCGAGCGACTTCTTCTTCGGCGCGGCCGTTGTGGTGCTCGCATCCTCGGTGGCAGTCTGGCGTTGCATCCCCTGGGCCAATAGGCGGGCCTCGACCTGCATGAGGTCGGCGTCGTCGAGCACCGTCATGTGGGTCTTGACTTGCTCGAATCCGATCTCGCGCAACAACTTCGCCAGGTCGGGACCCTTCATCCCGAACTCCCTCGCCAGCTCGAAGACTCGTACCTTTTTCAATCGCTTGCTCCTAACCGACTCGCTGCGCCGAAGTGGCTCGCGATGCGGGGTTGTATCTTGATGCTGAGTGGGGCCAGGAAAGGTGTCTAGAAGGGATGTCTAGTTGCCGGGCTCGGTCGCTGAGGGAAGTTCTGCCGAGGGCTTCGGTGCCGAGCGCCCGGCTGGCTCTTCGGCTTCCGGCGAGGGCGTCTCTGGTGTCGCACTCGCCAGATCACCAGGTACCGGATCTCCAGACACCAGATCTCCAGTCTCTGGCCTTCCAGCCGCTGGTTCACCAGCCGACGCGGCCGTGCCGCCAGTGCCCACTTCCGGCCCCACTTCCGGCTCCCCGGAAGCCGGGGCCGCTTGGTCGCCCTTAGCATTGTCGCCCTCCGCACCATCTCCCTCGGAACCGCCGCCCTCGGAACCGCCGCCCTCGGAACCATCGGTGCCGACCGTGTCCGCGGCGACGGAGCGCTCGAGTTCGGCGCGCGTCATGATGTCGATGTCCCAGCCGGTCAACTTGCTGGCCAAACGCACGTTCTGCCCCTTGCGACCGATGGCGAGGGATTGTTGGTCCTCGTTGACGATGACGAGAGCCTTCTTGGCACCGGGGTCGAGCGTGATGTCGCCGACTTCGGCAGGCTTCAACGCATTGGCGATCAGCATGCTGGGGTCGGCGTTCCAGCGAATGATGTCGATGCGTTCGCCATTGAGCTCGTCGATGATGGACTTGATGCGGTTGCCGCGCACGCCGACGCACGCGCCGACGCAGTCGACCTTTTCGTCACTCGAATCCACGGCCAGCTTCGTGCGGTAGCCAGGCTCGCGCTCGATGCGTCGGATCGTGATGGTGGCGTCCGCGATCTCCGGCACTTCGAGCTCGAACAGGGCGCGCACGAGGTCGCGGTGCGTGCGGCTGAGGATGACCTTGACGCGCGGGCCGACCTTCTTGACTTCGTAGACGAGGGCGCGGATGCGTTCGCCGACGTTGTAGATCTCGGTGCGGACCTTTTCGGCCCGCGGCAGGATGCCTTCGGTCGTGCGACCGAGGTTGACGATGACGGTGTCGCCCTCGAAACGCTGGATCGTGCCACTGACGATCTCGCCGAGTTTGGTCTCGAACTCGGCAAAGATGACGTCGCGTTCGGCCTCACGCACCTTGCCGATGATCGCCTGCTTGACCGACATCGCGAAGATGCGGCCCTGGTCTTCCATCGACACGTCGTAGTTGCAGACGAACTCGCCCGTTTCGCGATCGAGGTGCATCTCGACGTCGTCGACGCCGTACTTCTTGGCCAAAGCCTGCGCCATCGCTTGCTCGATGGCAACGATCAGCGCTTCCTTGTCGATCTCCTTGTCGCGCGCGATGGAGTCGATGTAGCGGAGGATGTCGGCGTTGTTGGCCATGGCCTGGGGAAGATGGAGGGTCGGCGGATCGAGAGCGTCAGGCGTTTGGAATAGCGGTTGAAAGAAACAGCGAACCCGGCCAGGCGGCAGAATCCCCGGCCCCGAACCTACGTTCGGGGTTCCTGGACCGGCAAGGAGCCGTCCGCGGAGATCCAGCCGACTGTCCGGGCCATACGTTCTCGACACTGCCAACAGAGTGGACCCGAGAGGGACCACGTGCGGGCAATGCCTGACCGTGTAGAAGCCGGGTGTCGGATGTCGAACCAGGCTCGAGTGGGAACGCCAACCGAGTCAGGAACGCGTGGGATGGTAGCCACTGCCTGGGGTCGGTCAAGCGAACTGTCGCCCCTCCACGCGGTTACCAATGCTTGCACGAGGCTAGAGTGCACCCTTGCTCATGCTCGACCTCGCCCGTAGCTTGCAGATGCGTCCGTTCGAACTGGCCGATGCCGGAACGGTGGAGCCATGGCTGACCGGCCCGGGCTTGTCGCTGCCGGGCGGCGCGCTGCGGCGCGAGTGGCCGCAGCGTCTGTTGTCTGACGCGCGCATCGTGGCTCGGATTGCCGAAACCGGTGGCCGCAAGGTCGGTCTGGTGCGGCTCGACTGGGGCCCAGATGGCATCGCCGAACTGACGCTCGTCGTGGCGCCCGACAGCCGTCGCCTCGGCCACGGCACCGCGATGTTCGCGGGGGCCCTGCAGGTGGCGCGGCAGATGAACCTGCGACGGCTCTTGGCCCTGGTCGACATCGGCAACCGCGGCGCGATCGAGTTCTTCGGTGAGCAGGGCTTCGTCGCCGAGGGCATGTTGGGCAGTCGGATTCGCTTGACCCGCCTTGTGCACGCCGGCGGGAAGCGCCCGCTCGAGATCGAGCCGTAGCGAAACTCGGCGCCGTCGCCCGCGGCCCTTCCGCAGTGGCTTGTCGCAGTGGCTTGTCGCAGTGGCTTGTCGGAGTGGCTTGTCGGAACGGTTCCGTCGGGCTCGAACCCGAGCAAAGCGCCGGCATGACCCTTGACCAGCCCGCGACAGCCCGGAACCATCGCCCAGCATGCAGACAGTCAGCGTGCATCGGGTTCTGAGCGGGCAAGTCGCCGTCGATAGCAAGGTCGAGGTGCGCGGCTGGGTGCGCACGCGGCGCGACAGCAAGGCCGGCATTTCGTTCGTGCAGGTCACGGACGGCAGCTGCCAGGGCACGCTGCAGCTCGTCGCCCCAAACTCGTTGCCCAACTATGAGTCGGGCGTGCTGCACCTGACGGCGGGGGCGTCGCTCGTGGCGCGGGGCACCCTGGTCAAGAGCCAAGGCAAGGGACAGGCGTTCGAGATCCAGGCCGAAGCGATCGAGGTAGTCGGTCTCGTCGATGACCCCGAGACCTACCCGATCCAGCCCAAGGAACACACGCTCGAGTTCCTGCGCGAGGTGGCCCACCTGCGGCCGCGCACCAACACGTTCGGTGCGATCGCGCGCGTGCGCCACGCGGCGGCGTTCGCCGTGCACCAATTCTTCACGCAGGAGGGTTTCTTCTGGGTCAACACGCCGATCATCACGGCGAGCGACGCCGAGGGCGCTGGACAGATGTTCCGCGTCAGCACGCTCGACGTGCACAACTTGCCCAAGGACGCGGCCGGCAAGACGGACTGGAAGCAGGACTTCTTTGGGCGCGAGACGTTCTTGACGGTGTCGGGCCAACTCAACGTCGAGGCCTACTGCCTGGCGCTCTCGAAGGTCTACACGTTTGGGCCGACGTTCCGCGCCGAGAACAGCAACACGACGCGGCACCTCGCCGAGTTCTGGATGATCGAGCCGGAGATCGCGTTCGCGGATCTGAAAGACGATGCCGACCTGGCCGAGCGCTTCTTGAAGTACATCTTCAAGTACGTGCTCGAGCATCGAAGCGACGACCTCAAGTTCTTCGAGGAGCGCGTGCAGAAGGGCGTCATCGCGCGGCTCGAGAAGTTCCTCGAAGCGTCGTTCGAACGCCTCGAGTACACGCACGCGATCGAGATCCTGCAGGGTAGCAAGAAGAAGTTCGACTACGCGCCGAAGTGGGGCATCGACCTGCAGACCGAACACGAGCGCTTCCTGTGCGAGGAGCACATCGGCCGCCCGGTCGTGGTGATGAACTACCCCGAGGCGATCAAGGCGTTCTACATGCGCAGCAACGACGACGGCAAGACGGTGGCGGCGATGGATATCCTGGCACCCGGCATCGGCGAGATCATCGGCGGCAGCCAACGCGAGGAACGGTTGGACGTGCTCGATGCGCGCATGACGAAGATGGGGCTCGATCCAGCGCACTACGGGTGGTACCGCGACCTGCGGCGGTACGGCACGGTGCCGCACGCGGGCTTCGGGCTCGGCTTCGAGCGCTTGCTGGTCTACCTGTGTGGGCTCGCCAACATCCGCGATGCGATTCCGTACCCGCGGGTGCCGGGCTCGTCGGCTTTCTGAACAAGACCGCGCTTCGTGCGGGCTTGTTCAGGGCTCGGATCAGGCGCTGTGAAAGTCCTCGAGCTGTTCGGGCGGCGGGGTGGGGGCTGTGAGCACGCGGTAATAACACCAACTCACGAGCCCAATCACGAAGGACAGGCTGAGCACCATCGAGATCAATCCAGCGGTCGTCATTGTGCACCTCCACGCGTTGTCGGTTCCACTTCGTCGGGCGGCGGGAACTTACCGTCGATGTCGAGTCCCATCGCGCGCCAGCGCTTTTCGCCGATGCGGAGGATGACTACCAACAGCAAGATCGTCGCGAAGATGAGCCCGACTGACATCTGTTTGACGGGGTTCTCGGCCACGGCGTTCATCCAGTCGCCGAGGTTGTTGATGCAGAAGGCCACGAACACCACGATCAAGAACAGTGGCGTCAGGTAGCGCATGACGAACCTGAAGATCGGCCAGAGTCGGATCTGCGCGCCATTGTGCATCTCCTTCCAGCCGCGGTCGATGCCAAACACCCAGCCGAAGCACACGATCTGAACCATGGCGAGGATGAAGATGCCGAGCGTGCCCACCCAGTCGTCGAGAATGCCGAGTGCGGTGAGCCCCTTGCTGAAGTAGAGCACGAAGCTCGAGCCGAGCAGCGAGATCACGACGAGCATTGTCGTGGCCCGCTTGCGCGAGACGCCGAGCGCCTCCTCGAAGAAAGCCAACGTCGGTTGCAGCATCGAGAGCGAACTCGTGATCGCGGCAAGGAACAGCATGAAGAACCAGAAGCCGCCGATCAGTTGTCCCGCCGGCATCTGTGCGAAGACGACGGGCAACGTCTTGAAGCCTAGACCGAACGTGCCGGTTTGCACCGCCGCGATCGTGCCCGACGCGCCGAGAAAGACGAACGCGGCAGGAATGGTGATCAGGCCACCGAAGCCGACCTCGAACAGTTCGTTGGTTGCCGACGCGGTCAGACCGGAGACGATCACATCGTCCTTCTTCTTCATGTAGGACGCGTAGTTGATGATCACGCCAAAGCCGACCGACAGGCTGAAGAAGATCTGGCCGGCCGCGGCCAGCCATGTCTGCGGGTTCTGGAGTACCTCGAACGACGGGTTCCACATCTGGCCCAGGCCGCTCCAAACGTTCTGGTCGGGGTGAGTCGGGTCGGGAGTGCCGAGCGTGAGAACGCGGGCCAGCACGATCAGCGCGCAGACAGCCATCACGGGCATCGCGATCTGACAGAACTTTTCGATGCCCTTCGAGATGCCGCGGTAGACCAGCACGACATTGATGGTGAAGACGATGGCCCAGAAGACCACCGATTGGTGGATCCTGCCGTCGAGCATCACGCCGTCGAAGTTGGCCCCCGTGAACTCGTCGAAGTGGTCGTTGGCGATTTTGGTCTGCTCGACGATTGTCGAGGCGTGGTCGACGCCGACGCCGCCCGCAGTGAAGTAGTCGAAGGCGTAGGCCAGGCACCAGCTCTCGATCAGGATGTAGTAGAAGTAGACTGCGAGCGGGATCAGCACGCCGATGATGCCCAGGTAGCGCGCGATGGCCCCCTTGCCGACGACGCCGAGGATCGCCGGTGCGGAGTGGAAGCCCTTGCGACCGCCGTAGCGCCCCATTGCCCACTCGGCCCAGCCGATCGGAATGCCGAGCAGTAGCAGCGCAATGAAGTAGGGGATCATGAACGATCCGCCACCGTTCTGAGCCGCTTGCCCCGGGAACCTCAGGAAGTTGCCGAGACCGACCGCGGATCCGGAGACGGCGAGAATGACACCGAGACGCGAACCCCACTGCTGGGTCGGCTGCTGGGTCGGCTGTTGGCTTGGTTGTTTCGTCATGGGCGAGCGGGAGGGCGCCGGGACTGTCCTGCGAGCGGCAGCTCGATGCAACGGACTGACTCGGGAAAGGTGCACGATGCGACGCTCCCAGTTCCCGCTTCCGCGCGCCGCGGTTGCTCGCTCCAATGCGCCGCTCCCCGCCATGGCCAGGCCCAAGCCAAAGCAACTGCATCCGAACGCGATCCACCTGACGGTGGTCAGCGTGATGCGCGCGGCCCGCTTCTATGAGGAGAAGCTCGGCTTCAAGATGGTCGAGAGCTTCCCCGACGCGCAGAAGCCCGTTTGGGCCAACCTCGTGCTCGGCGGTCAGTCCGTGATGCTCGGCGAGCTGCCATCCTTGCAGCAGGCGCGCGAGCTGGGCATGGACCGCGCCGAGATCGAATTGCTCAAGCAGGATGCTCGATCGATCGCGCGCGGCCAGGTCGGCGTCGGTGCGTCCTACTTCGTGCGCGTCGACGATGTCGATGCGTTCGCACGCCGTCTCAAACGCAGGCGCATCAAGCCACTGACGCCACCGAAGACGCAGTTCTACGGGCTGCGCGAGTGCCAGGTCACCGATCCCGACGGCTATCGACTCGTGTTCTTCTCTCAGGTGGCGTCTCAGGCGGCGCCGGCCGTCGGCGGAAATGTCCGCGTTCCCGGGGCCCGGCAGGCGCTGTTGTTCGGGCGCCACAAGTAGTGGGCGCGACAAGTAGTGGGCGCAACGGTGGCAGGCGCCGCTACCACCGCGCCGCTTCGGCCGCCACGCGCGCCAGCACCTCGGGAGCGTCGTTGTGGGAGTGCGTGAAGCCGAGTTCGCGTTCGGCTCGCACCGTCGCCTCGCTGCGGAAGGCGACCACGTAGCCGCGCCGCCAGCGTGCGCTCGTATTGCCGCCCGAACCGTGTAGGGCGCGTTCGTGGTGCACCGTGGCAGAGCCGCGCGCGAGTTTGGCCGGGCGGATGCGATCGACGGTTGGGTCGACGCGCGCCACGAGCGTGTGGTTCTCGCTGCGAAGGCCGAGCAGCGGCACGTGGGCGCGCAGGCGCGGTTCTCGATGCGAGCCGTCGACGAACATGACGCAGCCGTTGTCGACGTCGGTGTCGTCGAAGGCGAGCCAGAACGAAGCCGTGCGCGGGTCGTTGGTCACCGGCCAGTAGCCGAGGTCCTGGTGCCAGTGGAACACGGCATCTGGCTTGTGCGGTGGCTTGGCTACGAACTGGTCGTAATCGAGCACCATGCCCTCGCCACACAGCTGCTGCGCCACGGAGGCAGCGCGCCGTTCGTAGACGTTGCCCTGCAGTGGCGGGTGGTAGCGGCGCGGCAGCATCACGTTGAGGATCGCAAACTGCTCGATCGGCCGCTGGTAGTCGCCCGTCATGTCGCAGTAGTCGCGGCCCGGCACGGAAACCTCGCGGCGCAGCAGCGCTTGGTAGGCGGTCTCGAGTGCCTGCAGTTCTGGCTCGTCGAGGAAGCGCGGCAAGTGCAGCCACCCGAGCTCCGCGAACTCGCGGCGCTGCGCTTCGGTGAGGGGATACGCGTCGCCTCTCGGTGTCGTCGTCGTCTTTGCTTTCCCGGTCATCTTCGATCTCCCGCAGTGGTGAGTCCCGCGCGCAGCTTCTTGGCCGACAGAGCGGCCGGAAACGAGTTGATGTACATGTCGCCGCCGAGCTCGAGTCCAGCCATCTGGCCGGTGCGCGGCTGCAGTTCAATGTGCCAGTGGAAGCGTTCGCCAGGGATGCGGTGCAACCACATGTTGAAGGGCGGGCGGCCGAGGCCGCCGTCGACGGCCGAGAACATGGCGTGCAGCGCAGCCGCCAGCGAGTCGACGTGAGTGCTCAGGAAGTCGTCGTCACAGGTGCGCGGCAGCAGCCAGGTCTCGTGCGGCAGCTTGGGTGGGTCGGGCACGAGCACCGCGTGGTGCGCGTTCGCGAACACGAGCCGGTCGTCGGCGGCCGCCGAAGCCAATGTCTTGCACCACGGGCAAGACGGCAGCGAGCGAGCTTGCTGCAGTTCGAGTGCGAGCCGCGGCGGCAGCTCGCTGAGGCCGAGCACCTGGCTGTGGTTGTGGGCGATCGATGCGCCGGCCAGAGCGCCGACGTTCTTGAAGAGGAAGGTGCAGCGGATGCCTGGCAGCGCCTCGATCGCGCGCAGTCGGCGTTGCCACAGCAGGAGGCAGTGTCGCCAGGTCTCCACGCCGAGTTCGACCGGGTGCTCCCGATGTTGCGGGCCTTCGGCGAAGACCTCGTGGTGGGGGTTGGCTGGGTACTTGTTGGCGAAGGCGCGCGCGAACCAACCGGCGTCGGCGCCATCGCTGTCTGTTGTGCGCTCGGCATCGAGTTCGGGCGGCGTGAGTGCTTCGTTGCCGTGACAGAACGGGCACGGTGCCTGCGCCGCTGCTGCACCCGTGTGCATCGGCCGCCGTTGCCGCTGCGGCGCCATGAGGATCGGGCGCCCGGTCGTGGGATCGACCACACAGCGAGGCTCGCTGGCGTCGGGCACACTCATCCGTGTGCTCTCCTTCCGGGCACTCCCTCTGGGGCCACGATCCTCTCGCGCCGTTCTTCTTGGGCGACCTTCTTCCGCGCCACTCGGTCGAGGGGCAGTCGCTTGCACGCATCGTGGCAGCAAGCGCAGTGCGTGGTGCGACCGCCGACGAACAGATCGCGCGCGATGGCGCCGTGCGCTTGCCTAGCTTCGAGGGCGATCTGCAAGAACCACGATTCGGCATCGCGCGCATGGCCGGCGAAGCCGGGCGCTCGCTTGTCTTCGAGTCGGCCGTAGCCAAGTCGCACGATCTCGGCGGCGGCGGTGGCCGCGTTGGCGACCTCGCGCAGGTCACCGGTCGGAGTCGTTGTCAGTGCTTTGTCGATGAACGAGCAGTGAGTTTCGATCTGTTGCATGGCGATCGCGATCGCCGAAGGCGGTGGCTGACTCTCGACCGCAGGATCGGACGATGCAGGAGGTTCTGGGCTCGGTGCGGTCGCGGTGCACGCGGCGATGGCAACGGTCAGGAACGCGGCGAGACGGACGGACATTGCCACGCACTGTAGCGCGACTCGGAACCACAATCAGCGTGCGAGCCCCGCTCGTTGCAGCACCGCCGGCAAAGCTGCATTGGCTGCCTCGGCGAGGGCTCGCCGGTCGAAGCGCTGCAGTTT
This sequence comes from Planctomycetota bacterium, assembly GCA_039921435.1. GTDB lineage: Bacteria > Planctomycetota > UBA1135 > UBA1135 > UBA2386 > DASVAL01. The sequence goes on from JBDSBS010000259.1 coordinate 13,742, forward strand.
GCCGTCGGCGACCGCAAACTCGCCGCCGCACAGCACGGCGCGGATCGCAAGTTCGCTGGCAGCGTAGACGATGCACGGCGCCACGCGCTCCGGCATCGGCACGGCCGTGCTGCCGAGCAGCGCATCGTCGAGGTCGAACAGTACCACGTCGGCGCGTTGCCCAGGCCGCAAGCTGCCGACTTCGCGATCGAGGCCGAGGGCTTCCGCACCACCGCGCGTGGCCACGAACAGTGCCTGTTCGGCGGGGAAGGCCCCGGGGCCCGCGGCGAGATTCTGCAGCAGTGCAGCCTGCCGCAGCTCGGTGAGCATGGACAGGCGGTTGTTGCACGGTGACCCGTCGGCGCCGAGCGCTACGCGCAGACCGCGCCGGCGGTAGTCGTGGATCGGGGCGATGCCCGAGCCGAGCTTGAGGTTGGTGCTGGGGCAGTGCAGCACGGCCGTGCCCGTGGCTACCAGCAGTTCGCGTTCGCGCTGCGTCGTGTGCACGCAGTGGGCGAGGCTCGAGGCACTGCCGAGCAGGCCCTGTTCGTGCAGCACTTCGATGTAGTCGCGACCAAAGCGCGCGCGCACGGCGGCTAGCTCGTCGGGGTGTTCGGCCGCGTGCGTGTGCACGCGCAACCCGCGCTGCGCGGCCAGCGCCGCGGCGTCACGCGCGAGTTCGTCGCTGCACGACAGCAGGAAGCGCGGGGCCACGGCAATCGAGAGTCGGGCGCTGGGCGTTGCGAACTGGCGGCTGAGCGCCTCGGTCGTGGCGATCGCCTCTTTGGCCGTGCTCGCCAGGCCTTTGGGCACACCATCTCCCGGCATGTCCATGAGGCAGTTGCCGATCACGGTCGTGAGACCGGCCGCGAGCGCTTCTTCGCAGGTGTGCTCGGTGTGCCTTACGGACTCCATGGTCTGGACCGTGGTCGTGCCACCGGCCAACAGCTCCGCGAACGTCAACCGGGCGCTGGCGCGCGTCGACGCGGCATCGTGCGCGTGCTCGAGCGGCCAGATACGTTGCTGCAACCACGGCAGCAGCGGCAGATCGTCGGCGAGGCCGCGGAACAGCGTCTGCGTGCAGTGCACGTGTCCCTGCACGAAGCCTGGAGTGGCAACGGCGCCACGGCCTTCGACGAGCCGTTCTCCAGGCACGGGCTGCAGCTCGCCGAGCGTTTCGATGCGGTCGCCGCGGATTCGTATGCTGCCGCGTCGCACGTGCCCCAGTGGTGCCGAGGCGGGGCCGTCCATCGGCACGAGCCAGACGTCGCGCAAGAGCCAGCTCGGCGTCGTCATGGGTTTTGGGTCACGGGCGTGAGTCACGGTCTCTCGAGACTTTGGATGCGCACGGCGCCCGGCAACACGTCGGCGACGGCGGGAATGCGACCGCCGGGCACGGCGTAGGCCCGGAAGAGACAGTGCACACGCACCGAGGTGCCGGCCGGGTAGACGAACCAACGTTCGCCGTTCGCGCCAAACTGTTCGCGCTCCGGTTGGGGCTCGGCGACGAGAGCGTGCACGACCAGCTGCTGCGTGCTGGCAGGAACGCGCAGGCGCCCATCCTCCGAGACGAGGTACTCGGCTGTGACGTTGTGTTCGGCGAAGGCTGGGAAGGTGGCTTCGGGCACGGTCGAGCAGGCGCCCGCGACCAAGCAGAGACCCAGGAATCGGTGGCCCACGACCTGGAGCCACGGCGCTCGGAGACGCTGTATCGGCGGAACGGTGGGGCGGGCTAGCATGCGGAGATGTCGGGCGGTATCGCGGTGCGAGCCAATCTACTGTGTGTGACTTGGTCCGCGGCGCGCGGGCACGTGTTCCTGTTCGACCTCGAGGCGCGCCAGCGAATGTCGACGTGGACGCTGCCGCCCGGAGCGCGAGGCTACTGCGACGCGGCCGGCGTGGCCATGGACGAGCACTTCCATCTCTTCGTCGCCGATCCGCACAACGACCGAGTCTGCCACTTCAGCGCCTTCGGGCGCCACCTCGCTGACATCGGTCTGCCAGCCCCAGCGGTCGGCGACACGGTGCGCGATCGGCGCGGTGTGCTCGATCGGCCGCATGCCGTGGCGCTGCTCGGCGACACGGTGCTGGTCGCCGTTGGCGAACGGCCGCGACGGCGCGGTGTGCAGCGATTCTCGCGCACAGGCGAAGTCCAGAAGCCACTCGCTTCGCTCGGGGATGCCGAGGCGACGTTCGGGGCGCCGCGCTCGGTCTGGGCCGATGCGACTGGCATCCTGGTGGCGGACACGCTGTGCGGACGCATCCAGCGCTTCCGGCCCGACGGCACGTTCGTGTGTCAGGTGCCGTGTGCACCGGCGGGCATGTTGGCGCGCCCCGTGGCGGTCATGGCACTGCCAGCCGGTGCCCTGCTCGTCGCCGATCGCGGCGACGAACCAGGCATCTTCGCTATGGGCAAGGACGGTGCACCGCTGTCGCTCGCGGCGGCCATGCACGAGCGTTGCGAGGACGCGATCGCCTTTGCCGGCGACGCGCAGGGGCGCGTCTACGTGCTCGACCGCACCGGCGAACGCGTGCAACGCTTCTCGCCGGACCTCGCCTTCGACCAGCTCATCGTCGACTTACGAGAGCATCTCGACGACTTTCCGCCCGTTGCCCCATGAAGCGCGCGCCTCGAGAGTAGCGCCGCTAGAAATCGCGCGACGAGATCTCCGCCATGCATGCTGATCCTTCGAAACCGACGCGCGGTGAACTCTCGGCGTTCGACATCGGCTGTGTCGTCGTTGGCGGCATCATCGGGGTCGGCATCTTCTTCACGCCGCAGCGCGTCGCGGCTGCCGTGGACAACGAGGCACAAGTGCTGCTGGCCTGGGGCATCGGTGGGGCACTCGCCGTGCTCGGTGCGTTGGTCTTCGCCGAACTCAGCGTGCGGGTGCCGGGGCATGGCGGTGTTTTCCGATTCCTCGAGGCGGCTTTCGGCCGATCGGTCGCGTTCCTCTACGGATGGTCGAACTGGCTCGTCATCCAGTCGGGAGCCGCCGGCGTCGTTGCGCTGCTATTGTGCGACTACCTCGAAGAACTCGTGCGACCCGCAGAGCCGTGGTCGCCAACTGGCAAGGTGCTGCTCGCGGGTGGCTGCATCGCGTTCTTCACGGCGATCAACGTGCTCGGCCTGCGAATCGGCAAGCACGTGCAGAACGCGCTCACGGTGCTCAAGGTGCTGGCGCTGGCGTTCCTCGTCGCACTGGCGTGGGCCGGCGCCGGCAACGCGGCACCCGAACCGCCACCGGAGCCGAGCGGACGTTCGCTACTGCACATGCTGGCGGCGGCGATGTTGCCCGTGCTGTTCGCCACGGGCGGTTGGCAACAGGGCTCGTTCGTCGCGGGCGCCGCGCGGCATCGGCGCAGCGTGCCGATCGGCATCCTCGCCGGTGTGCTGGTCGTCGTCGTCACCTACATGACCGTCAACCTGGCCTACCTGGACCTGCTGGGCTTCGGCGAAGCGCGTCAGAGCAAGGCGATCGGTGCTTCGGCCGCGCGCGCGGCGCTCGGCGTGGACGGCGCCCGTGTGCTCGCGGCGATGGTCGTCGTCTCCGCGGCCGGCATCCTCAACACGATCTGCATGGCGCCGCCCTACGTGTTGCTGGCCATGGCCCGAGCCGGGTGCTTTCCCGCCGCGTTCGGCGTGCTGCACCCGCGCTTCCAGACGCCCGTGCTCGGCGTGCTGGGGCAGGGCGTTTGGGGCATCGTGCTGCTGTTCGCGGTGCACGGGTTCGCGTCGTGGGGCGTCGAGGGCAGCACGATCTCGACCCTGGCCTTCGTCTGCGATGGCGTCGTCTTCGTCGACTGGCTGTTCTTCATGCTCTGCGGTGCAGCGCTGCTGGTGTTGCGATGGCGCGGCGGGCCGGGCGAGCGGAGAGTGCCAGGTGGAGGGTTGGTCGCTCTGGCTTTCGCCCTTTCCGCGTTGGCGGTCAGCGTCGGCGCCTTGGTGGTGTATCCCGTGGCATCGCTGGCCGGGGCGGCGATCGTCGGGCTCGGGCTGCTCGCTCTGTTCGCTGCGGCCGTGACTCGACGCGCGAGGGATGCAAAGAACTCGTGAAGCGAACTTGCGCGCGACCGCACGATCGCTAAGACACTTCCTCGCTGCGTCGTCGTTGCCATCGGCCGGTCAACCACCTGTGCGTGCTGTGGAGATTCTCGTGGAGAATCCTCCACCGCGCGCAAAGTGGGGTCGGACAGCGTCGCGCCAGCGTGTCTCCGTTCTCGGTGGTTCATTCTCGGTAGTTCATTCTCGGTAGTTCATTCTCGGTAGTTCATTGGGCGGCCAGGGCCAAAGAGCGTCGCTTCGGCGATGCGTCCCCGGCGGTTCGTGCAACACGTCTGGAGGGGTCTTTGGATCGAATCCGCATTCGGGGTGGCCGCGGTCTGCACGGCACCGTTCGCGTCTCTGGTAGCAAAAACGGCGCACTGCCGATCTTGGCCGCAGCACTGCTCGTCGACGGTCCGATCCGGTTGCGCAACATGCCGCGACTGACCGACGTCGTGAACCTGCTGCGCATCCTCGGCAAGCTCGGGGTGGTGCACCACTGGGAAGACGACGGCACGCTCGAGCTCGAGGCCAAGGACAAGACGGTCTACATCGCGCCCTACGACCTCGTGCGCACCATGCGCGCGAGCTTCGTCGTGCTGGGCCCTCTGTGGGCGCGGCGCGGCGTCGCCCGCGTCAGCTATCCAGGCGGGTGTGTGTTCGGGCATCGGCCCGTCGACTTGCACCTGAAAGGCCTGCGCGACCTCGGCGGCAACGTCGAGATGTCCGACGGCTACGTGACGATCAGCGGTCGCCCGCAGGGTGGACCGGTGTTTCTCGGCGGCAACATGGGTTCGACGGTGCTCGGCACGGCCAACGTGCTCATGGCCGCGACGTTGGCCCAGGGCACGACCTACCTCGAGTCCGCCGCGATGGAGCCGGAGGTCGAGGACCTCTGTAACTTCCTCAACGCGTGCGGCGCGCGCATCTCGGGCATCGGCAGCCATCTGCTGGTCATCGAGGGCGTCGACACGCTGCACGGGTGCGAGTGGTCGATGATCCCCGATCGCATCGAAGCCGGCACGTTCTTGTGCGGCGCGATCATGATGAACAGCGACGTCGTCGTGCAGGACTGCAACCCGATGCACCTGCTCGCCGTCGTCGATCGCCTACGCGCGGCCGGCGCCAACATCGAGTTGGGCAAGAACAGCATCCGCAACGTGCCGATCTCACAAGCACGCCTGCGCGCGGTCGACGTCACGACCATGGCCTACCCCGGGTTCCCGACGGACCTGCAAGCGCAGTTCATGGCGCTCATGGCGCGCGCCGACGGCGTCTCGGTGATCACCGAGAAGATCTACCCCGAACGCTTCATCCACGCTGCGGAACTGCAGCGGCTCGGCGCGCGCATCCGGCGCGAAGGTCCGAGCGCGATCATCGAGGGCATCGAGGAGCTGCGCGGCGCGCCCGTGATGGCGAGCGACCTGCGCGCGTCAGCGAGCCTCGTGTTGGCTGGCCTCGTGGCCCGCGGTGCTACGGACGTGCGCCGCGTCTACCACATCGATCGAGGCTACGAACGCATCGAGCAAAAGCTGCAGTGCATCGGCGCGGACATCGAGCGCATCAGTGAAGGCTGAGCGCGCGGAGCGCGACGAAGGCTAGGCGCGCGGAGCGCGACGAAGGTTAGGCGCGGGAGGCGCGACGCGCACAGCGCCTAGTACCTAGCCCGGATAATTCACCAGGACGAGCAGCGACGGCGTTCGCACCGGATCACCCGCGATCCGGCAGCCGCAAGTCGCTTGTCGGCGCGTCGCGGCCGCACTCTCGACGCCGTTTGAGGCGGAAA
>JBDSBS010000260.1:0-11544 GCA_039921435.1 Planctomycetota bacterium
AAGCCGCCGATCTCGCCGGCTCGTTCGGCTGCGCGCAGGGCCTCGGCGATGCGATCGTTTGCGCGCAGGGCCGCCTGTTCATCACTGCCCGAGGCGACGACGACGCGCCGTTGTTCGAAGCGCGCCACTCTCGCGTGAACGGCGTCGTCCTCGGCCTTCAGCTGCGGGTCGACGCGGTTGAGGGTGGCGAGCCCGTCGTCCCAACTGGCCTTCGGCAGCCCGATCGCGATCAGAGCCAGCACGGCTGTGACGGGCGCGGCGAGCCAGCACCGCCGACTGCCGCGCACCGCGACGAGCCGATGCAGGCCCGCGACGAGAGCGCGAGCGGCGCGCGTCGGTCGGATGCCACCGGCGAAACCCGGCAAGAACAGGTTGGTCGCGGCGAGTGTCGCTGTGATGCCGACGGTGGCGAACACCGCGAGTTCGCGCAGGCCAGGAAACGTCGCGACCATCATCGCCAAGAAGCCGAGCACGGTCGTGGCGGCGCCGAGCAGCAGACTGTTCCAGATGTGCCCCAGCGTGTGCCGCGCACCGCGTGGGTCGGGCGCGAGTGCGACGTGGCTGTAGAAATGCACCGAGTAGTCGATGCTGACGCCGAGCAATGAGGCGCCGAACGCGAGCGTCAGGCCGTGCACTTCGCCAAACGCGAGCAGGCACGCGGTGGTGCCGGCGAGGAAGCCCGTGCCGAGCACGGGCAGGCACATGATGAGCGGCCGCACCGAACGGAACAGCAGCAAGAACAGAGACACCAGGCCGAGGATCGACCCTATTGTGACGCGTTGGATGTCGGCGCGCATCGAGTCTTCGGCGGCGACCGCGTGGCGGTGCACCCCGCTCTGCGACAGACGCAAGTGGGCGCCGTGAGTGCGCTGGACCTCGGCGAACGCGGCTTGCACGCCAAGAAGCAGCGGCCGTTGCACGGTCGAGTCCGAAGCGCTCGCGCGCGTCGTCAAGAACAGCACAGCACCCGTGCCGTCGTCGGTGACGAAACGCTCGTCCTCGATGCCGAGCCCATTGCCGCGCCCGCCTGTGAGGCGTTCGAACAGGGCCGGCACGACCAAGAACGGATCCCCGGGTGCAACGCGGCTGATCAGGCCCGACATGGGCGACGCGAGTCGTTGCTTGAGCGTGGCCACGCTGGCGGCGAGGGCAACATCGGTGAGCCGTTCCTTCACGGCTTCTTCGGAGTCGGCGAAGAACGCGAGGCGCCGCGGCTCGTAGGTGTTCCACAGCGCTTCGTCGATGCCCGCCGGTGGCCCGCCGTCGAGGGACTCGGCGCCGGCGGCGACCCTGGGCTCGGCCCGCAAGGCTGCTTCGAAGGCCCTGCTCACGACAGCACCTTCGGCACGGTCCTTCACATCGACGAGCAGGATCATCGTGCGGCTCAGCTCGCCCGTCGCGATGTCGCGCGCCAGGTCGACTTCGGCGTCGTTCTCGCCGCCCGGCAGGAAGTGCGTGATGTCCGTCGTGACGCGCAGGTTCGTCAGTACGAACGTGAGCAGGCCAGCGACCAGCAATCCGCCGGCGAGCAGGCGCGGCCACTCGCCGCGGTTCATTTCGGGTCGATCCCGAACAGGCGCTTCTGCTCCACCTGATCGAACGTGCGTGTCGGGTTGGCGGTGACGATGCGGGTCACAGTGCGGTCGCCGTTCGGCTCGTGGATCTCGATGCGCAACACGGCTTCACCGGTGCCGACCAGGCGCAGGCTCTTCAGCATCTGGTTCAGCGGCTTGTCGCGCGGGGTCAGCGTCAACGTCCAGCCGCGTTCGTCCTTCGGGTTCTTGTCGTCCTTGGGCTCCGGCGCGAACGCCACTTCGTACGACTTCATCAGCGCCGCTTCGTCGCCGGCAAAGACGTGCACGAGCGATGTGATGAAGTTGCGCACCTTGTCGCTGCGCTTCAGGTCGATGACCTCGGTGCCGTCGCGGTTCTGCAGGCGCAGTTCTTCGGGAGTGATGAGCACGCTGGAAGGCTCCGGTTCGTCGACGTGGCGCGCCAGGTAGCCGGGCGATTGCTGGTCGCGGCGATAGAAGAACAGGTGGCCCTTGCTCTTCAGTGGCAGCGCGAGCAAAGCCAAGTGCTTCTCTTCTTCGAAGGTGGCCTCGAGCCCGGACATGGCGGCGAAGGTGCGAAACAGGGCCTTCGCATCGGCAGGACGTGGGCGCAGGCGAGGGTCCACTACGGCAGGGTTCTGCGTGGCCGGTGGCGCCGCTGGCTTGGGTTCTGCCTGCGGTTCAGGCGGCTGCTGCGCGCTAGCGGGAATGGCACTGACGATGCCGAGCAGGAGGAACGTGGTCAGGATGTCGAAGCTGCGGCGCATCTTTGGGTCGTGGCGTCTGAAGTCTCGCCGCCGCGAGGATCGTAGGTGCGACCGCGGGCTGCGTTCAAGCGCGGTGCGTTCGGTGTGCTCCGTGCGTTCGACGGCGCAGGGGATGGGGCGAGCCGTGGGGTCGCACTGCAAGATCCTCGTCGACCTGGCCGCGGGCAGCTTGCTCGCAGGGCGAGACACGGCGACGAGAGTGACAGACCTTTGACAACTGACGCGGCAGCGATCGCGGTGCGGCTCGGGCCACCAGGCTATGCTCCTGGGTCTGTCTCTCACGGAATCCAACTCATGCGCTACCTACCGCTCCTCACCTTGCTCGCGCTCGGCTCCCCGGCGCTCACCCAGAACTTCTACATCCCGGACAACAACGCGGCTATGGGCACGGTCAACGTGATCCCATTCGGCTCGACGACGGCGACCAGCAGCTTCTACAACTGCAGGATGCAGGTCCGAGCGACGGCGGCCGAGCTCGGTAACGTCAACAACCTGATCACGGGTCTCGGCTTCGCCTGCAGCGGCACCGGTGCCGCGCACTACGCGTCGCTCCAGATCGTGATGGATCACATCCCGTCGGCGCAGGCACTGAGCACCACGTTCGCCAGCAACCTGACGTCCAACGCTGTCACGGTGCTGTTGTCGACGGACTACACGTGGAACGTGTCCGCCAACACATGGAGCGAAGTTGGCTTGCAGAACTTCTTCCTTTTCAACGGCGTCGACGACCTGATCGTGGACATCACGACGGGCGGGGGCACATCGCCCGCGGGGATGCGGCGCGGCACCAACCAACGCATCTACGCGACCTCGGCGACCGGCCCGCTGCCGGCGACGGGCACGTCGGGTGCATCGGCGACCAAGTTCGAGATCACCATGCTGACGGCCCGCACGTCGTCGCACGGCGTGGGCTGCATCGGCAGCAACGGCACGCCGTTGCTCGGGTTCTCGGGCTCGTCGCAGGTCGGCAACACGCTGTCGGTCGACTTGCTCGGCGGCGTTCCGAGCGGCATCGCGCTGCTCATCGCGGGCACGACCAACGCGTCACCACCGTTTCCCCTCGAGCTGAGCTCGTTGAACATGCCCGGCTGCTACGCCTTCACCGACCTCGCCTTCGTCGACGTGGTGCTGCTCAACGGCAGCGGCGGCGGTAGCTACCCCTTCGCCGTCCCGCCGGGAGTGGTCGGGTTCTTGTTCTACGCGCAGTTCGCGTGCCTCGACCCGGCGGCAAACCTGTTCGGGTTCACGACCAGCAACTACGGCCGCGCGTTGACCGGCAACTAGCTCGCGGCGAGTCAGGCGCGCAGTCGGCATGGCTCGCGGATGCCGCCTTCGTAGCCCCAGTGCTCCAGGTTTTCGCGTGCCGGGTGGAGATCGTCAGCTACCGAGCCGTTCGGCGAGCCTGACAACCGCCGAGCGGATGCGCGGCAGGATGCCGGCCATCTCATCGGGGGGCAGGATTGGCGCCAGCTCGTTGCGCAGGGCAACTTCGTCGATGGCGTGCGCGGCGGTGTGGAGTTCGCGCGCGAACTCGGTCCTCGTCATCTTCGAACGCTTGGTCAACTTCGGGATGCGCGACACGATCTTGGCGAGGCGCTCGTCGAGAATCTCGAGGTTCGGAGTCGCTCCTGGGCGGCTCGACAAGAAGTAGCAGTCGTAGAGGTCGTGCATCAATCGTCGTTCGTTCCACGCGGCCAGCATGTGCGCGAGAGCGCTGTCGAGGGCCATCACCCGCACGATGCGCGAAGGTTGACCCTGAGCCGTGGCGAGCGTGGCGGTAGGTGCCGCGGTGCTTGCACACCGCATCGCGACGTTGGCCTCGATCTGGATCGCTGCCGAATCGACACGAAACGTCGCCCGCACCATCTTGGAATGGACGTCGATCGACACTGCCGCTCCTTCGACCTCGGCCAAGACGCGCTCGATCCGGTTGCGGACATCGTTCTTCGATCGGAATGGTACGAAGGTGTAGTCGATGTCGGTGGTCGACCGCGGGCAGTCGAAGAGGCGCAGTGCGACGCCTCCCTTCAAGATCGCATGGTCTTCGAAAACTTCGCAAAGCGGTGCATCACCCACAAGAACAACCCGTCCGTGGTGGCCGGCCGTGGCAGCGGAGTGCTCATCGTTGGTCCAGGACGCGGTTCGCGAACCTGATGAACTTGGGGTTGCGGTAGCGAGCCAAGTAGGCGTCGAGACGTGCGCGATCCAACTTCGCAAAGTGAATGTCGGTGAAGATGTCGAACGGATACCGACGGCCGCGCAGGTGGAAGTAGAGCACGTCGAGAACAGCCTTCTCGGCACAGGCGAACTTGACCCCGTTCGTGGTGGCGTGGCCGAAGTCCAAGTGCGGCGCGATGTGGACGTGCACGACCTCGAAGCCAAGCCCGCGGTAGGCGCGTGCTCGTCCGATCTTGGCCGCGATCAGCTGTTGCTGCGGCTGGGCGCCGATGAGCAGCTCCCGCGCGAGCACGGTGCCGAAGCTCACATGGGAGTCCGGCGCCAGACGTTGGCTCAGGGTCCGAGTCTCGCTACGGGACCCTGACCGTGGCATGGGCCGCCGCCGCATACCGCGCGCGCGGGCCTTTGTGGATCGGCTGGCCGCACACAGCCGCGCGTCGATCAAGCCCTGCCGACTTGTCGATAGGAGGAACCGCATGACAGTTTCTGGAGACCTGGCCACCATCGACCTCGCGGACCTGCTGCAGAACATCGAGGTCCATTCGCGCACGGGCGTGCTGTCGCTGAGTTTCGAGGACACGAGCGCGAAGATCTTCTTCCGCGAAGGTCATGTGGCGATGCTGGCTGGCGACGGCCGCACACCGTTCGTCGAGATGCTGGTCGCGTCGGGTCACCTGACACAGAAGAAGCTCGAGGCGGCGCGCAAGAAGGTCAAGGGCACGCGGCGCTGCGTCGTCGAGCTGCTGGTCTCGGCGCGCGTGCTGTCGCTCGAAGACCTGCGGGCACTGGCGGCGGACTTCCTCACCGAAGACGTGGCCAACCTCGTGGCGGCCGCGAAGGGCGAGTTCCAGTTCACGGAAAGCGACAGGCCGGGACCTGGTTTCGATCCCGATGAAGCGAGCCTGCTGGTGTCGTTGGCAGTGGCCCCGCTGATCCTCGAGGCGACGCGGCGCGTTGACCATTGGGTCGAGATCCGCAAGTTCTTGCCGTCCGATTCGATGCACTTCCAGGTGCGCGAGGGCGCACGGTTGCGCGAGAACGTCGAAGACCCCGAGCTGGCGCAGCAAGTGCTCGATGCACTCGACGGCTCGCGCAGCGTCAAGGAAGTCACGGACCTCTGCCCCAACCGGCGCTTCCTTGCCTACAAGATGCTCGGCGACTTCGTGCGCGACCGCGTCGCGCGACCGACGGGCGTCGAAGATCTGCTCGCTCTGGCCGCCGCTATCGAACGCGTTCAGCCGCAGCGTGCCCGCCAGTTGGTCCGTCGCGGGCTCGATTTCGAGCCGCACCAGCTCGACTTGCTCGCCGCCGAAGCCCGCTTGGCCGAAGTGCTCGGCGATCAGACCGCAGCAGCGGCGGCGCACAAGCTCATGGCGCACGTGCACCTCGAAGCCGAGCACGGCGACGAGGCGCTGGCCGCGTTCGAGGCCGGCAAACGCTTGGCGCCAACCGATCCCAGCCTCTGGGAGCGAACGCTCGCGCTCGCGCTCACACAAGGGCGACACGAAGATGCGCGGCGCGACGGCATGCAGCTCGTCGCGATGTACCGGGCACCAGGCCTGCACAACAGGGCCAAAGAAGTGCTCGAACGCCTGCTCCGCCTCGACCCCGAAGCGGTCGACCTGCACGTGGAGTTCGCGCGTTCGTGCGTCGACTGCGGCGAGCCGCAGGTCGCCAGCAAGCATCTGACCCGCCGCGGCAAGATCCTCATCGGCAAGCAGGACTACCTCGGCGCGCGTTCGCTCTACGAGGAGATCCTCGACATCGAACCGGGCAATCGCGAAGCGAGCGTGTCGATCGAGATGATCGACAAGGAGATCTTCGTGCGGCGCCGAGAACGCAAACGCCGTTTGATTCGGCTGGTCCTGACGGCCTGCACGGTGACGATCGTCGGCCTGTTCGTTTGCACCGAGCTGGCCGCGCGGCTGGCCTGCATCGAGACGCGCACACTGATCAGTCAGGAGCGCATGATCGAGCAGCGTCAGTATCAGGACGCGATCGTCTTGTGGAACGGCGTGCGCGATCGCCACCGGCTGGCGCTGACGACGTGGCTCGACGTGCCGCGCCAGATCGCCGACCTGCAGGAACGGTTGCAGGAGATCTCGATGTTGCAGATGGGCGAAGGCAAGTGAGTGGGCCTGTTGCTCCGGGCCCGCGCGAACGCGATGCTTGCGGCGGTGAGCCAACCCCTTTCGACCGACCTCGGTGACCCTGGAGCGAGGCCCTACTTCGTCTGGGACGAGCCGATCACGTACGGTGAGCTGCGGCTCCGCCTGCAGTCGACGGACGTCGACGAACGAGCGCTGTGGATGGGCCGCGTCATGCGCGAAGCCCGCTACCAAGACGTCTGGAAGCTGCTGCGTCTGAAGGACGTTCTCCCATTGCTGCCGAAGATCGAACGACACCTCGGTCGCACGCGCGAGTTTTGGCTCTGGTTGATCGAGGGATGGCGATCCGATGGACTCATCCCGCGGCCTTAGTGCCATGCAGGCCGACTTGCTGCGAGCGTTCTTCGCACTGGAACGTCGGTTCGTGTTGACGGGAGGGGGGGCGTTGGTCGGGTTCCACCTGCGCCATCGCACGAGCGACGATATCGACCTGTTCGCCAAGCCGCCGGTCACGATGGACGAAGGCTATCGTGCCCTCGAGGCGGCGGCATTGGCACTGGGTGGTGCCGTCGAGAGCCTCCGTACGTTTCCCGAGTTCCGTCGCGCGCTCGTGCGGCGGGGCACGGAGTCGGTCGTTGTCGATCTGGTCATCGACCGAGCACCAGACGTGGATCAGGTGGTCGAAGCGGAGCACGGCATCCGCCTACACTCCCTGCGAGAAATCGCGGCGAACAAGATCTGCGCGTTGCTCGGGCGCGCCGAGATTCGCGACTTGATCGATCTGCGGGCCATCCTCGCAACGGGCTTCGACTTGCGGGCGGTGCTCGCCGACGCGGAGCGCAAAGATGGCGGCGCGTCGGCGGCGACGCTGGCTTGGTTGATCGAGGGCTTGCGGATCCCGGCCGATGCTCCGTTGCCGGGCGGCGTTCGTGCCGACGAGCTGGAAGCGTTCCGTGTCGACCTGGTGCAGAGGCTGAGACGTTTGGGGCTGCCCCCTGCATAGCGGCGCCTATGCCTACCGCACCGGCAGCCGCGACAGCAACTCGGGTGGCGTCGTCGGCAGCAGCGAACCGTCGCCAGTGGTCGTAGCGAGCACGGTCGTCGCGCGCGCGCTCCAGCGCGACGTCGCCGCGTTGTGCACTTCGTAGGCGACGCGGATCAACGGTTCGGTGGCGACGAACCAGGCCGTGATGCGAGCCGTGTCGCCGTAGGCGAGCGGGGCCATGTAGCGGCAGTGTGCGTCGACGATGTACATGCGGTAGCCGAAGGCGCGGATCTGCGGCACGTCGAGGTCGAGGCTCGCGAACAGTTCGGTGCGCGCCGCTTCGAACCACTCGAAGTAGCGGCCGTGCCACGCGACGCCGAGGGGGTCGCAGTGGTGCAGGCCGATCTTCTGCTCGATCATGATGGCGTGCTCGGGTCGCTGACGCTGGGTCACGGTCGCACTCCCTGGTTCTGCGGCTGGTTTGGCGTCGGGGCTGGGTCCGGCTTCTGGCTTGCTGCCCAGAAGTCGAAGAAGTTGAACCAGTTCATGGGGGCTTGGCGAGCGTGGTGTTCGACGCGCGCGGCGTAGCGCTGCACCCATTCCCGCAGGCCTTTCTCGCGATCGCGCCGCGGCAGATCGATGCGGTCGGCGAAGTGCTCGCAGTGAAGGTCATAGCGGTCAGGTGGGCTGTAGAGGCCGAAGACGAGGTAGACCGGGCAGTGCAGGATCGACGCGATCAGGAACGGCCCGCCCGCGAACTGCGCCGTCTCGCCGAAGAACGTCGCCTCCACGGCGCGTTCGTCGAGCCCTGTGCGGTCGGCCAGCGTCGCGACGAACTGGCCTTGCTCGAGGCACTCCTGCACGCGCGCCATGACGCCGATCGGGTCAAAGCCGAGGTGCATGACCTGCGCTGCCTGGCCAGGGTTGAGTTCGGAGAGCAGGGCGTTGATGCGTTTGCTGTTCTTGAAGAAGCCGAGGATCTGGATGCGGAAGTGGTCGTCGTCGCCGCCGGCGCGCATCGCCTCGAAGCTGCCGACGTGAGCGCCGAGCAAGAGCGCGCCGCGGCCGGTCGCCGCTTGTCGGGCCAGCAGCTGATTGCCGGTGCGTGTGAACGTCAGCGCCTGTGTGCGACCGGTCAGCAGGAAGACGCGGTCGAGCGTGACTTGCGCAAACGTTCGCAGGTGTTGGTAGACGGCCCAGAAGCCGGGTCGGCGGCCGGTGACACGCTGCAGCCAACTGCGCGAGGCCCGCACGGCGCGGCGGTCGAACAGGCGATACCAGAGCGCGACCAACGCGACGAGCGGCTTCGTCGTCGTTCGCCCGAGCAGCGTGGCGAAGCGGAAGGCAGCCTTGATGCCGAGCACGGTGCCGCGTTCGCTCCTGTTGAGCCAGGTCACCGGCTGCTTGGCAGCAGAGCTCATCGGCGCACTCCGCGGAACGGGCGCAGCATCCAGCTCGTCATGAGCCCCGCACAGATGCGGCTGTGCATGAGCGAGAGGCGTACGTTGTCGGCGATGGGGTGGAAGTGCGAAATGCCGCCTTCGTCGTGCGACAGGTAGCGCACGTGCACTGGCAGGTTGACGATCGGCATCCCGGTGCGGGCCATTCGCACGACGATCTCGACGTCGAACTCCATGCGGTTGCCTCGCGTGCCACTGCGTTGGGCCGCGTCGAGTGGATAGATGCGGCAGCCGATCAACGCATCGCGCACGATGTCGCTTCGACCGACCTCGAGGTCGACCCAGAACTTCGTGACGCGGCGAGCGGCCAGCCGCGTGCGCGGCGCGGTGGCGTCGTAGATGGGGTAGCCGAGCACGAGCGCCGTGGGCTGGGCCGCGGCCGCGCGCAAGAACTCCGGCATGCAGGCGAGGTCGTGCTGGCCGTCGGCGTCGATTTGGAACGCGTGCGTGAAGCCGGCCTCGGCAGCATCGGCAAAGCCCTGCTTGACTGCGGCGCCCTTGCCGCGGTTGCGCTCGAGGTGGCACACGGTTGCCAGGCCTTCGCTCGCGATCGCCTCACACGCCGCTCGACCGTCGGGGCCGCTGCCGTCGTCGACGACGAAGACATCGGGCAGGTGCTTGCGCACTGCGAGCACGACCGAGCGCACGGTGCGCGGATTGTCGTAGGTCGGGACCAGGGCACACGGCCGGAAGCTCACGGTGCTGCGGCCTCCCTCCGCAACGTCACGCGTCCCGCGGAGCAGCGCACGGAGTCGCGGCGGATCTCGAAGTCGACGATGTCGCTGCCGTTCGTGCTCGACACGGCGATCTCGACGGTGTCGCCCGGCGCAATGCGCGAGAGGAACTTCAAGTCGGAGAACGCGGTCGTGACGACGGGGCCACCGCTCATCAACCGCAGGCATGGCAGCACGAGTTCGTGCAGTTGGGCGGCCCCGCTGAGCACACGGTAGGTCGGGAAGTGGCCGACGAACGCGAAGAAGTCGAGCGGCAGCGAGGTTCGGAAGCGCCGCTGGGTGTCATCGACCGGTGGCATGACCTCGAACTGCAGCTCGTGGCTCATTCGCGAGCCGTCGGCTGCGCGCCCAAACGTGTGAAGGACCGCGGCGTCGTCGATCTGGCCGTCCCGGTCGCGCGGCAGGCTCGGCACGGCGCGCACTTCGAGCGGCATGCCGGCGACTGCCATGGGGTGCGCGTCGATCGGTCGAACAGCGGTCACGGTCGCGAAGGCGCGCGGCCCATCTCGCAGATCGGCGATGGCGACCTGGATGTCGAGGGCTTCGGCCAACGGGCCATCGAGCGCGAACAGAACCCGTTCGACGGCCGTTCGGCGAGGGTCTGGGGTTCGCAGCGGCGTCGTTCTGGCAATCAGGACGTGCTGTTGGTCGAGCCGGGCCACTGTGCTGGGGTCGAGTTCGGCAGCCACGGCGACGACCTGGGCCAATCTGCGCGAAGCCAGGTCGCTGTGAGCCAGCGTGCGTAGCAGCGATGCCGGAGCGACGAGCGTGTGTGGTGCAAGCGCACATTCGCCGGGCGTCTCGGCGAGCACTGTGTCGCCTTCGCACACCACGGTGGCGCCGGCGCTCAACGGGGCCAGCAGCCCTGGCAGCAACGCTGGCGGAAACGCCGGACAGAACGTATTGCACAGCAATGCTCCGGTCGGCAACTGCAGCTCGGTGACGTTCTTCGCCAGCAGCGTGCTCAATGCTGCGGTTGACATGTGCTGCGCGTGCAGACTGTCGTGCGAGTGCCGCCAGAACACCGTCAATGGGCCGGTCAGCGGCACGTCGCGCAGCAGTTCCTTGCCAGTCGATGTGTCGGTGGCTGGCGCCCCTTGGAGCAACGAAGGCACGTCGACGCCCGTGCCCGCGCCGGTGTCGTGCGCCAGCAGCACGACTTCGGGTCGCGCCATCACGGGGCCTATGGCGGAGAGGCGCGCATTCTGCGGCAGTGCGGCAGCGTGGCCTCGGTGCCATGCAGCCAACAACGTGGCGAGGAACGCCCTGCGGTCGCGATCGAACGCGAACGCGATGTGGGAGCCAGGCGTCGGGTCCGGCAGAGAGCGCGCAATGAGCGCGACGTCGCGCAGCAGATCCGCGATGCCGTACTCGTGGCCGCCATCGAGCAAGAGGCGCGGGTTCGCCCGATCGGCTCGCAGCAGATCAGCCACGCGAGAAGCGCCGCCGCCGCACGGTCCACTCACAGGCGAACAAGCAGCCCATCAGGATGGACGAGATGAGGCCGTTGTAGGTCGCCCACCAGGCGAGCGCCATCGTGCCGTTAGCGACGAAGAAGACGCTCCAGATCACGGTCCACAGTCTGAGAGCCCCAAGTCCCAGAGCTCCTGACATTGGTATCTCCTCAGGCTATCAGGCCTATCAGGCGCCGGCAGCCGCCGCGGCGCCGTTCTCGGCCTGCTTGATGCGGATGAACTCCGCCAGCGACTTGATCGACTGGTAGTACTCGCGGTTCTTCTCGTCGTTGGCGACGGTCTTG
>JBDSBS010000261.1:0-2532 GCA_039921435.1 Planctomycetota bacterium
GCCGTGACCTACTGGCCCGTACTCGGGTGCCGCTTCATTTGGGACGACGACGACTACGTGACGCAGAACCCCGTGCTGCTGACGCTCGGCGGCTTCTGGAGCATCTGGTTAGAGCCGCATGCGCTGCCCCAGTACTACCCCCTCGTACACACCACGTTCTGGCTCGAGTACCGGCTCTGGGGCGACGCCCCGCTCGGCTACCACATCGTCAACGTGCTGCTGCACATCACTTCGGCGGCGCTGCTCTGGCAACTACTGCAGAAGCTGGCGATCCCCGGAGCGCTCTTTGCTGCGCTGTGGTTCACGGCTCACCCCGTTCATGTCGAGTCGGTCGCATGGATCACCGAACGTAAGAACGTACTCTCGCTGGTCTGCTACCTGCTGGCGGCAAGACACTGGCTTCGCTGGTACGAAAGCGGCCCGCGGCGTGACTGGTGGTTTGCCACCGCGTGGTTCCTGGCCGCACTGCTGAGCAAGACCGTGACCGCCTCTCTGCCAGCGGCACTCTGCGTCGTCGTCTGGTGGCTGCACGGCAAGGTCACACGCCGTGCCTTGCGCGGCGTTTCGATGTGGTTGTTGCTCGGCGGTGCGTTCGCCTGGTTGACGATACATCTCGAAGCGACTCACGTCGGGGCGGCCAACACGCCGTGGCAATTGGCCGGCGGTGAACGGTTGCTCGTCGCGGGACGCGCCGTCTGGTTCTACCTCGGCAGCTTGTTGTGGCCGTTCGGGACGTGCTTCAACTATCCACGCTGGCAGCTCGACACGACGTCCATGATCCAGTGGATCGGGTTCGTTGCGGCGGTCTTGGTCACGGTGCTCGCAGTCGCGCTGCACCGGCGCATGGGCCGCGGCCTCGGTGCGACCTTGTTGCTGTTCGGGGGCACGCTCGTGCCAGCGCTCGGCTTCTTCGATGTGTTCCCGTTCCGCTATTCGTTCGTCGCGGATCACTTCCAGTACCACGCCAGCATCGCCATGCTCGTCGCCATGTCCGCTGCGGGCACGACCGCGGCCGCACGCTTCTGCAAGCCGGCCGTCGCCAAGGTGCTCGCTGCGTCGATGGTCGCACTCGCCTCGGTAGTGGCCCATCGCTACGTCCACACCTATCGCGATCTCGACACGCTCTGGCGGCACACGCTCGCCTGCAATGGGGAGTCGACGCTGGCGCTGGCCAACCTCGGCGCAATGGCCAACGAACGCGGCGACAGCGCAACCGCGAAGTCGTATCTCGAACGGTGCCTCGCGCTCGACCCGACGAGCTACGAGTCCCTCGTCAATCTCGGCGTCATTGCCCACCGCGATGGCGACTTCGCGACCGCGCGGCGTCGCTACGAGGCTGCGCTGCGGCTCAAGCCCGACCTGGCGAACGCCATGAACAACTTCGCGGTGCTCTACCTGGACGAGGGACGGCCGCACGATGCCCTGCAGCTCGTTGCCGAAGCTCTGCGGTCAGATCCCGACTACTACGACGCACACGCAACTTGCGCCCGGGCCCTGCACGACAGCAAGCAGTGGGAGCCAGCGCTCGACGAGTGCCAATGGGTGCTCGCGCGCACGCCCGAGGCGTTCGAGACTCGACAGCTCGCGGTGACCTGTCTACTGGCGCTGGAACGTCATGACCCCGCTGCCGGCAACGCGCTGCTGCTGCTCGCGCAGCGGCCCGACACCGCTGCCGTGCAGCAACAGCTGGCGGTCGCACTCGCCCATGTGCTGCGCGAAGTACCACCAAACGAAGTCTTCGCCAAGGCCAACAACGCCTGCCGCAACGGCAACGTCGATCCTGCTCCCATTCTGCCCATCGTCGAACGACAGCTGCGCCAGATCCATGCCACAGCCCAAGCCGACGCGATCGCGGCTGGCTTGCGCGGCGGCTGAAGCCGACAGCACGTTGGCACGCGACAGCCGTATCGTGGCATCGGGACCGCTGGTATAGCTGCCTGCCGATGCTCTCCTCGCCGGGCCGAACACCGCTCCAGCAAGCCGCCCGCACGGCGATATTCGCGATGCTGCTGCTCGTCGTCGCCGGCGTGCGGCATCGGCTGTTCTGGGGCGAATCACAGCACTTGCCGTTCTCCTTGCGTCTGTTGCTCGACGCGCTCGAGACCGCATGCCTGGTCGGTTTCGCCTGGCTCGGCGCACGAGCCTGGTTGCGCGGCATGGCCGCCGTGCGGAACGCTTCGCCGGGCCCTGCGCGCTTGATCGCGATGAGCGTGCCGCTGCTCGGCATCGCGATCCTGGTGCCGCCCTTCCTGACGACCGACATCACCGACTATGTCATGCGAGGTCGCCTGATGGCGGTGCACGGCGCCAATCCCTATGTGCAGGTGGCGGCCGACTTCCCCGACGATGCGTTCCTCGCGTTCGGCGATGCGGCGTGGAAGCAGTTCCCGCTGCCCTACGGACCTCTGGTCGCCGACCTGCAGGCATGCATTGCGTGGTTCGCGCACTTGTTCGCCTTTCTGCCGCCGCTGGTGGAGTTCTTGTTCGCAGTCGTGGTGTTCAAGCTCGTGTTCGCCACGTGCCTCGTCTTGT
>JBDSBS010000262.1:0-2553 GCA_039921435.1 Planctomycetota bacterium
CTTCTGCAGTTCGAACTGGATCAGCCACTGATCCACCTCAGCGAGAAGATCGGCCGCGACCGCGCCGTCCGTGCCTACTGGCGATCGGCGAGCGCCGTGGACGGTGTGCGGGCCCGGATTGCCGACCTCGGCATCCGCTGCAGCTTTCGCGAACGATCCACGATCTACCTGCCTGGCAACGTGCTCGATGTCAGGGACCTGAAGCGGGAAGCGGCGGCGCGGGCCGCGGTCGGTCTTCGTTCGCGGTTCCTCGATCGGGACGAACTGCGACGAATGACTGGCATCGAACGCCGTGGCGCCATCCTGTCGGCGGGTGCCGCGGAGCTCGACCCGGTCGCATTCACCGTCGGTCTCTGGCGACACGCCTTGGCCCGCGGCGCGCGCATCTACGCGCCCACCGAGATCGTCGCTGTCGAGAGCTCGCGCACCGCGATCAGGTTGACGACAGCGAGCGGGCAGGTGGTCCGCGCCAAGCACGCCGTGTTCGCGACCGGCTATGAGTTCTTGAAGAGCGTGCGGCCACGCGGCCACAAGGTGATCTCCACCTAGGCCATGGCGACCCATCCGCAGCCCCGACGGCTGTGGCCCACTCGCTGCCTCATCTGGGAGGCCGCGGATCCGTATCTGTATCTCCGCACTACCGTGGATGGGCGCGTGATCGTGGGCGGTGAGGACGAAGACATCGTCGACCCGAAGCAGCGTGACGCCCTCATGGTGAAGAAGATCGCTGACATCCGCCGCAAGGTGGCGCGTTTGCTGCCCGACCTCGACACGGAGCCCGCATTCACCTGGGCTGGTTGCTTCGGACAGAGTGCTACGGGGATGCCGTTCATCGGTCCGATCCCCGGGGTTCGTGGCGGCTACACGTCGCAGGGATACGGAGGCAACGGACTGACCTTCAGCATGCTCGCGGCCCAGTTGCTCCAACGCGCCATTCTCGGCCTGCACGATCCCGACGCCACCGTGTTCTCGTCAATCCGCGCCCATCGCTAAGAGCTAAGGGACGCTCCGAGCCACTGGCTTGCGCCGCGCCTGCGGCTGATCGCGAGGCGCTCACGCCCGGTACTGTTCCGCTTCTGCCCGCACGAACGGCTCCCCATCCTCGTCGATGGCGACATGAATGACGTCGGGTTGCAGCACACCGGGCAGTCCTCGACGTAGCTCTGCCGCGATCCTGCCGACAGATCGATCGGGACCTCGACCTCCTCACCACAGGAGTCGCAGACGTAACGGGCCTCGTCGAGCATGCTCGGCGCAACGGTAAGCAGCTGGGTCAGTCGTGCATGAACGTCCGGGTCGAAACCGGCCGGTTCCGGCGAACTCCGCGTCGGTTAGGATCACGAAATGGAGTCTGCTAGGAACCGTCCGCTGCCTCGTTGTCTGTCGTCGGGTTGTCAGGCGTAGCCGGGGTTTCGGTCGCGCCCAGCTGGCGCAGGGCTTCCTGGACCGCCGGCAGGTTCGAGGGCACCTCGACGCCGCGCATGCCTTCGTCGTTGGCGGTCTCGACCTGGCGCGCGTCTTGGCTCCAACGGCGGAGCTTGTCGATCTTCTCGTCGTGAGAGAGCGCCGGATCATGCAAGACGGAATGCGGGTCCGGCAGCGGGGCAGGCTTGGCCGGCGCCTTGTTGCCTAGTGGATAGTCGTTGGTCAGGTCTTCGAGAGCCATGGTCGAAATTCTTCGCGTGGGGGGAGGGATAGGGATAGAGAGGGCGCAGATCGTCCCCGCGGCGCGTATCAGCTGCCGGAGTCTTCGGCGGTCTCACCGGAGACACCGGTGTTGCCTTCGCTGGTCTTGCCGGTGCGATCGGTCTGGACGTTGCCGCCCGGGCGCTCGGAAGGTCCGGGCTTGGCGGGTTGCGATTGCTTCGACGTAGTCGACACGGGTTGCTGGTCGGTGGTTTGCCCCTTCGGGCGGCCAGGGGGCTGCCGACGCGGCAGCGGCTGTTCTTGCGGGCCCTGGTATGCGGGGCGCTTGTTCGGACCCGTTGGCGTCGGCTGCGGCCGCGGCGAGCCGGGTTGTTGTGGAGGAGTCGCGAGTGACGCGTCAGCGTTGCCGGCCGCTGGCATCACGGCGCTCGCATCGTCGCAAGGCTTCGTCGGTAATGGTGCCGTCGAGGAACTGCTCGCCAACCCAGTGCTATCCGGATGGGTCACATGCTTGGAGAGGTGGCGACCCCCGCGCGCTGGCTTTGCGTCCTTCGGCTCGTTCGGATCAACGGAATACGAGTCGGTCGTCATCATGCCTCCGATCGGTGGTTGCGGTGTTGCTCGGGAACGCCCAGCAAGCCCCGCGCCGCGAGGTGACCGACGTGAGAATTCCTCGCACAACGCCCTTGCGCATGCCGCGGAAGCCCGTCGGGATGGCTGTGGTACGCAGTCGATTGCACAACTGCGCTGGCGGGAGCAGCCCGCTGCGCTCGCGCCCGGCTGCCGAGTGCCGCCCGGGGCGGCATGCGGCGCCAACCCGGCGATCGGCAACAAGAGCTACCTGCGCCCCTGTTACCGAGCGCTCGCAGCTCCAATCCCGCGTCGGCAGAACCCGGCCGCGGTTCT
>JBDSBS010000263.1:0-3069 GCA_039921435.1 Planctomycetota bacterium
CCTGCGGCCGCGCGCGCGCTTTCGGCTGCGAAGGCCCGGCGGTGAAGGTGCCGTGCCGATCACCGTGCAGAGCCCACTGCCGCTGCCGCTGCAACAGTGGTGCACGCTCGACATCGTTTGCGATGGCCGCACCGCGTGGCTCACGCTCGACGGCCGCGAGCTGGCTCGCAGCATCGCCGAGGGCACGCCGCAGCAGGAACCCGGCGGCTTGCTCGAACTGTCGCCCGGCGAAGCACCCGTGCCCGGGCTCGTCGACGAGGTGCGCTTCTTCCTGTTCTCGTTCTCGCCCGCCCAAGACCTACCCATCGACCTGCAACCCCAGCGGACCTACCGGCTGGCCTTCGACGGACGCGGTGAACCGTCGGAACGCCCCGAGGTGAAGTTCTTGCTGCCCGAGGAACGACTATGAGCATGGCTTCGAGACTCACGGCTTTGCAAACCATGTCTTCGCGAGCGGTGTCTTCCCGAGCCGTGTTTTCCCGAGCCGTGTCTTCCCGAACCGTGTCTTCCCGAGCCGTGTCTTCCCGAACCGTGTCGTCCCGAGACATGTTTTCCCGAATGATGCCCCCCAACGCTGCGTCCGAGCGCGGCGTCGCACTGCTGGCGGTGTTGTTCGCGCTGACCTTGTTGGCGCTGCTGGCCTTGCCGTTCTCCGTGTCGATGCGAGTCGGCGCCGATGCGGCGAAGCGCGCCGTCGAGGAAGCAGCCGTCGAACAGGCTTCGGCCAGCGTGCGCGATCTGTTGCTCGCCGACGCGGCGCTGTCGCATCCGGCGTTCGATCCGACGCCGAGCTTCGACGGCCTTGGCGAGTACCCCGACCGCGTCGAACTGCCGGCCGCGTTCGAGCTGTTGCGCGAAAGCGGCCGCGTGCTGCTCGGTGGGGAAGTCTGGGACCTACAGCGCCGCCTGTCGCTCGACTCGGCCTCGCCGCTCGTGCTCGCGAACCTGCTGGGCACCACGACGCGCCTGCGCGAGGACCTCAAGCCCGAAGCCACCGCGATCGCGGTCGAAGACGCCACGGCCCTGCCCGAAGCGGGTTTCTTGTGGATCGCCAACGAGGTCGTGCACTACGCCCAGAAGAACGGCAACAACCTGCTCGACGTGGAACGCGCGCTGTTTCGCGAGGAGGGCTTTGCCGACGGCAAGGAGCCGATCGCCGCAACCGCGCTCGTGCTCGACTACCGCTGCGTCATCGCGGCCGCGTGGCCGTTCTCGGGCCGCGTGCGCGGTGGCCGCGAGACGCGCAGGCCTTACGAGGACATCGGCGAACTCGCCGAGATCGGCCGAGCCGGCATCGGCAGCTTCACAGCGGCTGAGCTCGCCACGCTGCAGGGTGCGCTGTCGGTCGACACGATGGCGACGACGGCGGCAACGTGGGGCAAGGCGGAGCGCGTCTTCGACGAACTGCTGGCCGGCAAGTCGAAGTCGCTGCGCATCAAGTCGGCGCTACACCTCGGTGCTGGCAGCACGGTCCGGCTGCGCAACCAGCGCACGGGCCAGATCGAGCACGCGCTCGTGATGTCGTCGAGCACCGAGCGCAGCAGTCCGGACCTCTTGCTGCCGTCGGTGTTCCGCCTGGTGCTGCTGTGGCCGGTGGTGCAGGGGTTCCCGGCGATCGACACGGTCGTCGAGCCGTTGGTGCCAGCACCGATCAACGTCAACACCGCCGACGAAGCGGTGCTCGTGGCGACTTTCGCCGAAGTGCGACGCGAGATCGCGGTACTGCTGCACGAGACCGACGGCAGCCGCCGCAGCACGCCGCCCCTGGCGATCAGCCGCGGCCAGGCGCGCGAACTGGCTCAGCAGCTTCTCGCGCTGCGCCAAGGCGACGAACGTGTGCCCGGGCAGGGTCCGTTCACGGGTTGGCAGGACTTCGTCGAACGCGTCTTCAAACCGCGCTTCGAGGACGGCGGCAGCTCGGCGCAGAAGGAACTCTGGGTCTATCTGTATCGCAACCTGCAGACGGGGCGCGACAGTGCACTCGAGATGGGCACCGCACCGATCTGCTTCCAGTCGGGACCGTGGGTGCACTACCGCGCCGCCGCGAGCCGATCGAGCAGCAGCGTTGCTGTGGGCATCACCGCGCGCCACGAGCGTTCGGGCATCGCCGCAGCGATCCCTGGATTGCCGCTCGAACAGCGCTGGAACACGCAGATCGCGTTCGAGGACGCGATCCAACTCGACCGGCGCGCGCCGTTCTGGGTGACGACGCCCATCAACCTCGGTTCGCTGCCGACCAACGACCAGGGCAACGATCCGGCCCCGCGCTTCGTGCCGCACATCATCGGCCTCGCCTATCCAGACCTCGGCTTTGGTGCGCCGCGCTTTCCGGCCGCGGACCCGGCCGATGCCGGCATTCGGCCAGCGACCTCACTGGCGCGCAGCGGCGCTTGGACCGGGGTGCCTGCCGGCAGCGTGCCGCCCGTCGGTGCGTCGTTCGAGATGGCGCTCGATCCGCGCGGCCACGACGTGCGCAAGGATGGCCCGTTCCAGATCCAAAACTCAGGGCCGAGTGCACCCGGCGGCAAGGGCGGCGCTGGGCATTCGGGCGGCGCTCGGCGACACGACCGCACGACGTTCCCGTTCTCGACGGGGGATGGCTTCGTCGGCCGCTTTGCGACTAGCTTCTGGGTTGAGGCGCAGTCGCTCGAAGGCATGACGCTGCTGGACCACAGCGACGGCAACCCCGACCGCAATCGAATCTCGGTGCAAGGCCGCGACGGCAACCTGCTGCTGGAAGTCGTAGACGAAGCGGGCATCGACCCGGACCCGAGCCAATCGCCGGCTGGCGTGCAACGCACGGCGACGCAGTGGAGTCTGCCACTTGCCGAACTCGGTCTGCCCGCGGACACGCCCGTGCACCTCAACGTCGCCGCCTACGGCAGTCGACCCAGCGAACTGTCGTTCGCCGTCGATGGCATGACGCGCGGCAAGCCGAAGTACAAGACCTACCTGACGGCGGCGCTCAAACCGTTCGATCCCGAGCTCAGCAATAATCGCATCAACAACAGCCAGCCACCCGGTTCGCGCGGCAACGACCGCTACATCGACCTGCAGGTCGAGAGCACG
>JBDSBS010000264.1:0-6195 GCA_039921435.1 Planctomycetota bacterium
CCACTCTGCAGGACGTCGACCTTCGGATCGGCGATGAACGAAGCCTGCGCCACTTCGACGTCGAAGTCGCGGATGTAGGCCTGCTGCTGCAGGAAGGCCACGTGGCTGCGCACGCCTTGGTCGGCAGCGGCGAGCGCCTTGCCGGCGTTGGGGCCGGCCAGCACGAGCAGTTTGACGGCGTCGGGGTGCCCCAATTCGGCGAAGGCCTCGGCGGTGCGAGTGCGCACCTTCGCGTTCTCGTGCATGAGGCCCGGTGCGAGGTAGGCGACGGCCGCCGCATCGTTGATGCCGCGGCTGAGGTCGATCGCGCTAGTTCGCACCTCGGCGCTGCGGTCGACGATCGCGGTGCGCAGCACGAAGGTGTTGTTGCCCGCAATCTCGCGGCGTTGCAGCGCGGCGAGGGCCGCGATGCGACGCCGCTCGGTGCTGTTGCGGCGCGCTTCCGTGCGCAGGTCCTGGTCGGCATTGAGCTCACGCGCGAGCAGTTCGACGACGGCGGCCGTGCGACCCGGACCCGATTCGACGCGCAGGCTGTCGAGCATTTCGTGCACACGCACGCGAGTGGCGGCCGTTCGCCACTTCCGCGCCAGCAGCTCGGGTTCGAGCTGGGCCAGGAAGTCGTCGATGCGGCGCTGCAGCGCGCTGCGCGCGGCCGGGGCAGCGGGGGTCTGATTCGGCGCGGCCTGGGCGTTGGCATTCGAGTCCGACGGGCGCGGCTCGGATGGCGCTACCCCTGATGGAATCGCCCCTGATGGAATCGCCCCTGACGGGAGCGACGTCGGCAAGGTGACGGCCTGGTCCAGGTGCTTCCACATTTCGGACTCGAGACCGTAGCTGCGGGCCAACATCGCGAGGTTGAGATGCGCGAAGGCAGTATTCGCTTCGCTGCGAGCCTTCTTGGCGAGTTCCTTGCGCAGATCGTCTTCGGAGGTGCGCAGTCGCACTTGATTGCTCGGTACCATGACGATGCCGTCGCGGGTCGTGATCTCGAGGTGGTCACCCTTCTCGACGACCTTGCCGACCAGCACACGCCCGTCGTCGAGCCGCACCTCCTGCGCAGTCAGCGCCGCGGGAACCAGTGTCGCGGCGAGCATTGCGACAGCCACGGCGGTCCTCGAGCCGGTGCGGGGCAGATGGCGGATGTTCGGGCGGCGAGACGATGCAAAGCTGGGCACGTCGAACATGACTGGGAACACTATGATCGGTCTGGTGCGAGAAGCTGGGCAACGGGGTGCGGCGAATCCCGCGTGCCGGTATGATGGGCGCCGCGCGCAAAGCATGAACCGTACCACAATTGCCGTGTCGTTCGCCCTGGCCTTCTGGACCTCTGGGCCGCGTTGCCAAGAGCCCCGGGCTCCGGCTCCAGGCTCGCCACAAGGCGATCCCATCGAGGCGATTGTGGCAACGATGCGCGAGGCCGAGCAGCGTGCCAAGAGTCTGCGTCTCGAGATGACGACGGTCGGGCGCTTGCCCGACGGCAACGAAGTCACCACCCGCGGCACGCTGCGTGTCCTGCGAGGAGCACAGCCCAAGCTGCATTCGGTCGTCGAGTTCAGCTTTGGCGACGGCCTGTCGGGTCGCATGGAGTCGGCCCAGACCGAGCGCGGCATCTACCTGTACGAAGACAACCCGTCGTTCGGCGAGCTGCATCTGCACATCCCCCTGAGCGTCGTCGAGGATCTCGAATGGGCCGGCGAGGTGCTCGAACGGGCCGATCTGCCGGGCATGGCCGATCGACGGGCTACGGCTCCGCTCGGCAGCTCGATGCTCGCCGACCTGCGGCGCCAATTCGACCTGGCCGTGGATGCCCGCAGCGAACGCAGCGGTGAGGCCGGGCAATGGATTGCGGGCGCGCGGCGCGCTGGGCTGGAGGACCAGGGGCCCGAGCTGCCGTTGGCCGACCGTGTCGAGTTGTTCGTGCGGCAGCGCGACCATGCGCTACTCGAGATCAAGCATCTGCAGGCCGACAAGGTGATCCAGCACATCGTGGTCGTGCGGCTCGAAGTCGATGTCGAGCTGCTGCCGGCCGCGTTCGAGGTCGACGGTCGCGGGCAGCGGCTTCGCGAACTGCAACAGTACCAGCCCATGGCCGACGAGATCGAGCGCGTCCTGCGTCAGGCCGAGGCGAAGAGCGAGGTCGGCACGGTTCGACCCAGCAAGCGCTGACGCGCGCGCGTCGATCAGCCCTGGTCTTCTTCGGCGGGCGGCGACTCGAGTAGCTCGAGCCCCTTGTAGCGCGATTTTGCGTACTCGATCTCGAAGTCCGAGTGGAACAGCGCGACGAAGCGGCCGGCTTCGTCCTTGACGACCATCGGCAGGATCTCGAGCAGCTCGTCCGTGACCTGCGCGATCCAGCGGGCGCGTGTCCAGCCCTTGCGGTCGATGCGCAGCTGCACGTTGTACTCGTTCTCGAGGCGCCACTGGAACACCTCGATCTGCAGTTCGCCGATGGCGCCCAGGATCGCTTCGCGCGCGCCGAAGCGCGGCCAGAACACCTGCACGACGCCCTCTTCGGTCAGCTGCTCGAGGCCCTTGCCGAAGCTCTTGGCCATCGACGGCTCCTTGGGCGCGACCTGGGCGTAGATCTCCGGCGCAAAGCGCGGGAAGTTGCGCACCTCGAACGTCGGGCCGTCGCTGAGCACGTCGCCGACCTTGAACATGCCCGGGTTGATCAAGCCGATCACGTCGCCGGGCCAGGCCTCTTCGATCGACACGCGTTCTTGGCCGAAGAAACGGTGTGGGTGGGACAGACGCACCTCGCGCGACAGGCGCAGGTGCTTGGCCGACATGCCGCGCACGAAGTGGCCCGAGCACACGCGCAAGAACGCGATGCGGTCGCGGTGCATCTTGTCCATGTTGGCCGCGACCTTGTAGACGAAGCCCGAGAAGAACGGCGAATCGGGCGGTATCGAGCCGTCGAGCGTCGGCAGCGGCCCCGGCGGCGGCGCGATCTCGAGGAAGCGCTGCAGGATGTTCTCGACGCCGAAGTTCACGAGTGCACTGCAGAAGAACATCGGCGAGATCCTCTGTTGCAGGAAGGCCTGCATCTCGAACGGCTCGACGCACGTCTCGACCATGCGCAAGTCCTCGAGCAGTTGTTTGTGGGCGCGTTCGCCGAGGGCTTCGCGCAGCGCGGGGTCGCTCGGGCCGGTCGCCTGCACCGTGGCGCGCGTTGCGTTGTGGGCCGTGCGTTCGAACAGGAACACCTGCTGGTCGCGCAGCGAATAGACGCCGCGGAAACGGTCGCCGGAGCCGATCGGCCACGTCGCCGGCACGATCGTGATGCCGAGCACCTTCTCAACCTCGTCCATGAGGTCGAGTGGGGCGAGCGCTGGGCGGTCCATCTTGTTGACGACGGTCACGATCGGGATGCCGCGGTCGCGGCAGACCTTGAACAGCTTGATGGTCTGCGGCTCGACGCCCTTGGCGCCGTCGATGAGCATCAGTGCCGCATCGGCGGCGACCAGCGTGCGGTAGGTGTCTTCGCTGAAGTCCTGGTGGCCCGGCGTGTCGAGCAGGTTGATGCAGTGACCCTCGTATTCGAACTGGAGCGCTGAGCTCGTGATCGAGATGCCGCGCTTCTTCTCGAGCTCCATCCAGTCCGACGTCGCGTGTGCACCGCCGCGCCGGGCCTTGACGGAGCCGGCCTCGCGGATCGCGCCGCCGTAGAGCAGCAGCTTCTCGGTCAGTGTCGTCTTGCCGGCGTCGGGGTGCGAGATGATCGCGAACGTGCGCCGGCGACGGATCTCTGTGGCGAGGTCGGCCATGGGGGGCGAACAGCGTAGCGAGCCAGCGTGCGATTGCGAGTCGCGTGCGCGGAGCCGCGGAGCCTCACTGCTTGTCGGGCGAAGCCTCGCGCCGCGCTGTGAGGGCCGCAAACGCGGCTTCCGAGCGCAGCGGCGCGAAGCGTTCCTCGTGCAGGACCGCGGTCGGCAGGTCGGCGCTCGAGGCGGCTCGCAACAGCGCGATCGCACCGCTGCGCAACGTGGCTGCGAGCGGCGGTGCGGCGGCAGTGCCGGCCAATTGCGCACCGTTGCCGGCGAGGTCTGCGAGGGCGTCGGCTCGGCCGGCGAAGAGCTGCTCGAACCGTGCGAACGCAGTCGAGATGCCGGCCTCGTCGCCGATGTTGACGAGGTCCTGCAGCCAGATCGCCGCCGCGTCGCGCACTCGGTTCTGGTTGCGTTGGTTCTGCGAACTCGACCATGCCTCCGCGTAGGCCTCGACGGTTTCGCCAGCGCGCTTGGCTGCGGTGGGCGGGTCGTTGGCCGCGAGTTCGAGCTGCCTGGCCACGACCAGCGTGTTGCCCCGCATCACGGCCACCGTGCCGTGGCCCGTGCCGCGCTCGAGATTCAGCGGCTCATAGGCCAAGGCTTCGTCGAGGAGTTCGCGGGCGCGCGCGACGAACCGCACTTTCGCGGGATCCGCGGCAGGCAGGCTCGTCACGAGCATCATGAGTGCTCGAGCGGCATCTTGACGACCGACCCAGTCCAGTTCGTTGCCCAGAGTCTGATGCTCCGCGAGTGATGCGAACGCACCGTCGATGTCACTCGTGGCGCCGCGGGCACGCACCTGCAGCAACAACAGTTCGCGCCGGCGGGTCTGCCATCGCACCTGTGCATCTGCACTGTCGCGCAGTCCATCGCTGAGATGCATGGCCTGCTCGATTGCGCCCAGTGCTTCGCCCGCTCGGGCGTCGTCCAACAGCAGCGACGCGTAGCGCCGCTGCATTTCGCAAAGGCGCGTGCGGTAGGCGATCGTCTGCGGCGCTTCGGCCGCGAGTGCGTCAGCGATCTCGATCGCGGTTTGGAAGGCCGTACACGCACCGGCGCGATCGCCTTGCGATTCGCGCAGCAGCCCTTGCAGCCCCAGAACCTCCATACGCTGCGGTCGCGCTGTCACTTGGGGTTCGCCTTTTGGCAGACTGTCGAGCACCGCGGTGGCTCGTTGCAGAACGGCATCGACTTCCTTCTCGTCCCACGGTCCGCCGAGCTTGCGCCATTCGGTGTAAGTGAGCGCGGTGTTGATGCAGTCGACGACGACGTAGCGCAACACCTGAAGGTCGCCTGGCACGAGCGCCAGTGCCGCCTCGCAATCGGCGCGAACCTGGCGTTGCGCTGCGAGCGAAGCGGCGAAGTTGCGGCGCAGCAGTTCGGCGGCGCCGCGCGCGTTGTGCAGCTTGATGAGTGCCAAGCGGTAGGTCGCGACGGCCGGATGATCGGCCACCTGCTTCTCGACGAAGGGCAACGAGTCCTCGATCACGGCGAGGGCCTCGTCGGGCTGTTCGACGGTGTGCAGGATGTCGACGATGTCGAGCATCGAGCGCACCAAGGGCCACGAGGAGCGCTGGGCATGGCTGTCTCGCAACGCGCGCAGCTTGGCCGTGGCGGCAAGGCACTCGTCGCGCCGCCCCGTCTTGCGCAGCATGTCCGCGCGGTCGACGCCGATCTCGAGTAGTTGCGCCAATGCCCCGAGGTCGTCGGGTTGTCGCTGCTGCAAGTGCTGCGCGATGGTCGCTGCTTCGTCGATCAACGACATCGCTCGCCAGGGTTCGCTGTCGATCAGCATGTTGGCGTGGAAGGTCAAAGCAGAGGCCAACCGGCGCGCTGCGTGTGGGTCAAAGGCTGGCGACTTGGCCAGTTCGCGCGCGATCGGCATCGCTTCATCCAACAGAGCCAGCGCCGCCTCGGGTTTGCTGCTGCGGTCGAGTGTGTGCGCGCGGCCCAACAAGGCATCGGCGTGGGCGTTCTGCCGCACTGAGGTCGGCAGCGCGGTGGCCGCGGGCGTCGCCAACAGCTTGTCGACTTCGAGCAGGCTCTGCATGGCGGCGTCGATCTGGCCCAGTTGCCGCTGCATGCTGCCGAGCCGCACGAGTGCATCCAGGATGCCCGGCAGCAGGCGCGGATCGGCGGTGGCGCTGCGTGAGAGGAAGTGGCGGTAGAACGAGACGGAGCGCTGCAGCAGATCGCGCCGTACGCCCTCCAGGTGCGGCACCGCGACGAGCTCGGAGTCGCCGACCTGAACCAACTCCGCGACGGCTTGCAGGGCCGTGTCGAGACTCTCGA
Organism: Planctomycetota bacterium; assembly: GCA_039921435.1. Classification (GTDB taxonomy): domain Bacteria; phylum Planctomycetota; class UBA1135; order UBA1135; family UBA2386; genus DASVAL01. The sequence goes on from JBDSBS010000264.1 coordinate 6,063, forward strand.
CCGAAGCTCGAGAGCTGGCGGCGGCATCGCGGTAGAACACGCTGCTCGTCACGAGGCCCGCGCACAGGCTGCCCAGTACGAGCCCGCCGGCGATCACCCGGAGCCGGTTGCGTGCGCAGAATTTGCGCGAGCG
>JBDSBS010000265.1:0-6496 GCA_039921435.1 Planctomycetota bacterium
GCGGACAACGGCACTCCGTCGATGCGTTCCATGACGACGAACGGCAGGCCGCCGTCTTCGCCGATGTCTTTGACCTCGACGATGTTCGCATGATCGAGGTCGCGAAGAACCGCCGCCTCGCGCTGCAAGCGCTGCTGCGCGCGCACGACCGCTGCTATGTGCGGCAGCAGCCGCTTGAGTGCAAACGGCCGACCCGCGTCGTCGACGACCGCAAACACTTCCCCAGCCGCGCCGCGTCCGAGCAGACCCTCCACGAGATAGCCGCCGATGCTCGTCGGCAGGTCGTCGGTGGGCAACATCGCCGCGGCGCCGAGCAGTTCTTCGAGAGCAGGTCGCAGCGCTTCGGCGTGCCCCGCATGTTCGCGCAGGAACATCGCCGGCGTCAGGCGTTCGCCGGCATCGCGCCGGGACCAAAACTCCGCCAACAGCTCTTCGATGCGATCGCTCACGGTGTCTCCCGCAGCAACACGGTCAGTCTGGCCATCGCACGCGAGAACACCTTGCGCACGGCGTCGTCGCTGCGCCCCGTGCGCGCCGCCACGTCCTGACTCGACAAGCCATCGAAGCGGCGCATTCGGATCACGTCGCGCAGTTCGACCGGCAACGCGAGCAGCGCGCGTTCGAGGCGCTGGTAGCGCGGGTCGGCGTACCTCGGCGGCACGGGTGTGCCCAGACCCTGGGCGACCGAATCCGTCAACGGCACGCTGCCCGTTCGCTTGCGCCGCCTCAGCGCCCTCGCGCGATCGACGAGCCGGTGCCGCACCATTCGACGCAACAGGGCGGTGAAGCCACCGGCCGGCGGCTCGTCGCTGCGCTGCAACACGGCGAACGCTTCCATCGCGACACTCTGCAGTACATCCTCGCTCTGCATCGCGGCGCGCAATCGCGGCCCCATGCCCGCGCGCACAGCGAGCAGAAGTTCGTCGTGGTGCCGCCGGTACAGCTCGTCGAAGGCGCCCTTGGCTCCATCGCGGAGCCTGCGCAGCAGAACGAGGCTGCCGGTTTCGTCCGGTGGCGTGGGTAAGGACATCCGGGACAACACCGAGCGCCGGTCAAGGAATGCGCCAATCATAGGCAGATTTCACCCAATGCGCGCCATCGGCACCGGCTGCTCGGCACGCGCAGCTCGGCGCCGAGAACGGCGGTCGGTCGCAGATCGAAGCAAGCGTTGGAGCGACCAGGGCACCCGACTATCGTGCGCACCTCACCTCGCCATGGATTACGAGAAACTCGGCGTCTTCTATCTCGGCAAGCGCATCGAACCTGCCTCACAGCAGGTCACCGACGAGCCGATCCTCTACGACAGCAAGGACCTGACGACGCACGGTATGTGCGTCGGCATGACCGGCAGCGGCAAGACCGGCCTGTGCCTGTCGCTCATCGAAGAAGCCGCCATCGACGGCATCCCGGTGCTCGCGATCGATCCGAAGGGCGACCTCGGCAACCTCATGCTGACGTTCCCCGACCTGTTGGCGAGCGACTTTGCGCCGTGGATCGATACCGACGAAGCCGCGCGCAAGGGACGCACGAACGAGCAGCATGCCGAAGCGGTGAGCAAACAATGGCGCGAGGGCCTCGCTGCATGGCAGCAGGACGGCGCGCGCATCCGTCGCCTGCGCGACGCCGCCGACTTCGCGATCTACACACCCGGTTCGCAGGCTGGCTTGCCGCTGTCGATCCTGAAGGGTTTCGCCGCGCCGAGCGCAGCTCTGCTCGAAGACCGCGAAGGCTTCACAGCTCGCGTGCAAGCCACGACCTCAAGCCTGCTGTCGTTGCTCGGCATCGACACCGACCCGCTGCGCAGCCGCGAGCACATGCTCGTCGCCAACCTGCTCGAACATTTCTGGCAGAAGGGCAAGGACCTCGAGATCGCCGACCTGATCCGCGCCGTGCAGGAGCCGCCGTTCCAACGCATCGGCGTCATGGACCTCGAGTCGATGTTCCCCGGCAAGGATCGCTTCGGTCTCGCCATGGCCATGAACGGCCTGCTCGCGTCGCCCGCGTTCGCAGCGTGGGCCGAGGGCGAACCACTCGACGTGCAGCGTCTGCTCTGGACGAGGGACGGCAAGCCGCGCGTGAGCATCATCTCGATCGCGCATCTGCCGGACGACCAGCGCATGTTCTTCGTCACGCTGCTGCTCAGCGAAGTGCTCGCCTGGATGCGGCAGCAGTCGGGCACGAGTTCGCTGCGCGCCCTGCTCTACATGGACGAGGTGTTCGGCTTCTTGCCACCGACCGCGAACCCGCCGAGCAAGCTGCCGATGATGACGCTGCTCAAGCAAGCGCGCGCGTTCGGCGTCGGCGTCATGCTGGCGACGCAAAACCCCGTCGATCTCGACTACAAGGCGCTGTCCAACATGGGCACGTGGTTCCTCGGGCGGCTGCAGACCGAGCGCGACAAGCTGCGTGTGCTCGATGGACTCGAAGGTGTCTCGGCGCAGGCTGGGGCGAAATTCGATCGCGCGGCCGTCGACAAGATCTTGTCGGGCATGCAGGGGCGCACGTTCCTGCTGCACAACGTGCACGACGATGGCCCCGTGCTGCTACACACGCGCTGGGCGATGAGCTATCTGCGCGGCCCGCTGACGCGAACACAGATCCAGGCCATCATGCGCGAACGCAAGGCGAGTGCGACCGAGCCTGTGGCGGGTCCGGGCACCGTTCGCGCTGGCGTCGCGGCGGCAGCGGCGGCGAGTGCCGGTGGCAAGTCTGCGGCAACGGCCCGGCCCGTGCTGCAGGATGGCATAACGCAGCGCTGCCAAGCGATGCGGCGAGCGCCGAGCGCCGATGAGGCCCTCGTCTACCGGCCAGCCCTGCTCGGCACCGGCATGCTGCACTACCAATCGACCAAGGACGACCTCGACCTCTGGCGCAAGGTTTGGGTCATCGCACCGCTGCAGGCCCAGATGGATACCAATCCGTGGGACGACGACGGTGTCGTCACGACCGAACAGGGCCTGGACTTCGACGAGCAGCCCGACGAGCGCGGTTCGTTCTCGGAGCTCCCGACCGGAACCTCGCAAGCCAAGGCCTACGCGAGTTGGGCCAAGCAACTCAAGGACGAGCTCTACCGATCGCAGACGCTGAAGGTGCAGTGGTGCCCAGCGCTGAAACAAGGCAGCCAGCCGGGCGAAAGCGAGGGCGACTTCCGCGCGCGGCTCGCACTCGCCGTGCGCGAACAACGCGACCTCGCCAAAGTCAAGCTGCAGCAGTCCTACCAGCCCAAGATCCAGAGGCTGCAAGAACGCCGCCGCAACGCCGAGCAGGTCGTCGAGCAGCAGAAGGCGCAGCGCAGCGGAGCTGGTCTGAGTGCGGTGCTCAACATCGGCACGTCGATCCTCGGCGCGTTGTTTGGCCGCAAGAAGGTGACGACGAGCGTGACTTCGGCCATCAAGGGCGCGAGCCGTGTCGGCAGCGAACTCGGCGACGTGCGGCGCGCACAGGAAGACGCCGCGGCGCTGCTGCAGCAAGAACAGGAGTTGGACCGCGAGTTCACCGAAGAGGTGGCGCGCATGGAATTGCAGTTCGAGCCGGCAACGATCGCGCTCGAGAGCAACGAGATCGTGGCGCGCAAGTCGGACATCAAGGTCGAAGATGTCGTGCTGCTGTGGACACCGTGGGCCAAGGGCAAGCGGGGCGAGACACCACTCGCGGGCTGAGCGCACCCGCTCGAGTCCAGCCTTCGTACGCACTCGTACGCACGGGGACTCAGTGGGACTTCATCGGCAACGACAGGGTCGTCAGGCACAACGTGCGCAACTTGGCCATGACCGGTCCGGCGGAGCTCGTGTTGAAGGCACCGAGCGCACCCGTTCCCGACGCCGGGTGCACGTAGAAGAACGTCACGAAGTCGCGCTGGCCGCCCGTGTGACTCGCGATGCGCGTGCCCTGCTGTTCTTCGACGAAGAACGTCAGCCCCATGTGCTGGCCGCCGGTGCTCGAGGTCGGCACGACTGGCTTCCACATCGCTTCCAGCGAGCTGCGCGCGAGCACGTTCGCGGCGTCGCCATCGGGCGGCACCGCGCCCAGCAAAAACGCGAGGTACTTCGCCATGTCGGTCAAGGGCGCATTGAGCCCACCGTTGCTGACCGTGATGCCGGTGTCGAAGTCGGGACCGAGATCCTTCGCAGAGTCGCCCTTGCCCGAGTAGCTGTGCGAACGGTAGCGCTGCAGGTGGTACGGCGTCACATCGAAGTAGGTGCGGCTCATGCCGAGCGGGCGCAGCACGTTCTTCTCCATGTAGACCTCGTAGTCGTCGCCGCTGAGCAGCTCGATCGTGCGGCCGAGGAAGACGATGCCCGGGTTGCTGTAGGAGAACTTCGAGCCTGGCGCAAACTCGATCTCGGTGTAGGGCATCATCGCGACGAGCTGGCTCCACTGCGTCGGTTCGTGCGGATGCCACGGCTTGTCGCCACCCCACGGCCAGGTGGCGCCGCGGAAGCCCGACGAGTGCGACATCAGGTGCGTGAGCGTGATGTCCTCCATCTTGCCGAACGGATTGCGCACGAGCCGCAGCTCGGGCACGAAGTCGACGATCGAGTGATCGAGGCGCAGCTTGCCGCGATCGCGCAGCTGCATGATGGCGATGCCCGTGAACGTCTTGGTGCAGCTCGCCCAGTGGAAGTTGGTGTCCCGATCGACGGCGCGCTTGCCGTCGCGGTCGGCGAAGCCGTGGGATTCGAAGCCGAGCACCTCGTTGCCCTTCACGAACATGAGGCTGCCGCCGACGACGCCGGCCGCTTCGCATTCGGTGTGCAGTGCCTTGGCGACGCTCGCCCACGCAGCGGCGACGTCGAACGGCGGATCCTGCGGCGATGCGGTGAGGAAGGCGAACAGCGACAGCGAGGCGGTGAGCATTGCCCCATCGTAGTCGTGCGAGAGCGCTGCGATCCACCGGTCGTCGGTATGCTCGGCGTCATGCTGGAGAAGCGCCCCCTCGTGGGCATCGTCGCGCTGGTGTTGTCGACCAGCATCGCTGCCGCCCAGGGTCGCGCGCCGCTCACGGGCACCGCGCGCACCGCCGACGGCAAGTTCTCTGGCCGAAGCGAAGGTCGTCTGCGCGTGGCACCCCGACCAGGACATCAGCTTCGTCGGCGTCACGACGCACCTCGAGCTGCGTGCTGCGCGCTCCGACGGGCAAGATCCAGCTCGCGATCCTCGAACAGAACTACCGCGCGGACACGATTTCGAGGGTCTCTTGCCGGTGGAAGGCAGTTGGTGGAAGCATGCGTGCGTCAACGGCCGGGCACGGTGACGTCGAGCACGAAGTCGCGCACGGGCGTAGCGCCAAATCCAGCGCCATCGAGCGTGACTCCCTGTGCGTAGATGAAGATCCCGGCCGGCAGTCCCTGCTCGGCTTGCGCGAGCAGCACACCTGCGTCGGTGTTGCCGATGCCGATGCCGAGGATCGCAAAGTCCGTCAGCAGCGGCGGCACGCCGTGCGCGTACGGCGCGAGCTTCGGCGACAGCGACAGGATCACCGCCGCGAAGAAGGGCTCAGTGGGACCGGAGACGCGGTACTCGATCGCGTACGGAACGAGCTGCACCGTGAGGTCGGGCGACTGCGCCTCGACCGAACCGGAGGCCAGGAGGATCAGCGAGAGGAACGGCAGAGCAGGCTTCATGGAACAACTCCTTTTGGGCGCTTGGGGGTCAACTGCGCCTATCCGGATCTAGGGGAGCTCCATGTCGAGGTCGCAGCTCGACTCGAAGAAATCTTGTCAGACGCGGGGGTTGTTGCCTGGCTCGGTCGACTGGCTACTACGCACCCACTCTGTGCCGTCTCGGCAGTCGACCTTCCGGGATCGGGCGAGTTTCCCAAATGGGCTGAACAGGACGCGGTCTCGTTCGTGAGCAGGGTGCCTTGATCGACGAGACCTTCTCTGCCTGGCGCGCACGGCTGCATCGCTTCTGCGAACATTTACTGCAGGACGCTCACGACGCCGAGGAAGTCGTGCAGGACGTGTTCACTGGCCTGCTCGAACACCGCGACCACTCCGACCTGAGGCAGAATCCCGAGGTCCTGCTCTTCCGTTTGGCGCGCAAGCGCTGCATCGACGTGCGGCGCAAGAAGAGGGCCGAACTGTGCTCGGACCTCGACCGGCCAGCGCGCGACGAACGACCACAGCTCGAGCTCGCCGAGGCGATGGCGACGCTCGCGTTCGAAGAGCGCGAAGTGCTGCTGCTGACGGCCATCGACGGGCTCGGCTATCGCGAAGCCGCGGCGATCCTCGGCTGCTCGCTCGGCACGGTCGCGGCGCGTCGGTACTCGGCGATCGAGAAGCTGCGACGGAGGCTTCTGCCATGAAGATGAACGACAAGCCGATCCCCCTGCGGTCCGTGGTCTACCTGCCGCGCTGGCTCATGCTCGGCGGCGTGGCGCTGAGCACAGCCTGCATCGCTGCCGGCATCGCGCTGATCGTCGTCGGCCTTTGCACGGCATCGGGTGGCGCGCTTGGTGGCTACCTCGGCGGCGCCGTCGGCTGCATCGGCGGTG
>JBDSBS010000266.1:0-10442 GCA_039921435.1 Planctomycetota bacterium
GGATGATGATGCAGTTTGCCGTCGTAGTACAGCTCGGACGTGAAGGTGCTCGCTCGGCCGCCCGTCGACCGCGATCCGCGCAGCCACGAGTTCTCCGTGCAGCTGCGAGCGATGGACACCGACAAGACGGGGGCCGGGCTCGGGCTGCCTGTGGTTGTTGCGCTGGTTGGTGCGCTGCTCGAGCGGAATACCAGAGGCGGCACCATCGTGGTGGGGCCGCTCAACCTTGGTGGGTCGATCGAGATGCTCTGGAGGTCGCAAGGGCTCGTCGGTAGCGGCTCTTGGTCACGCCGAGCGCTGGCCCGATGTTGTGCGGGAGCACAAGAACACCGCGTTCCGGTGGTAATCCAGGAAGCCGGTTTGGCGACCGGTGAAGCGGCCGGCTACCAACTCGCGATCGACGGGTACACCTATCCTGGCCAGAGATGGAGCGTGCGCGACCGGCGCGATCGGCGAGACGAGCAGGCGCCCATCGTTGCGGAACGAGTTGAAGCAGCGGTCGAATAGGTGGCCGACGTGAGGGCGTGTGCGCTCGTGAAGTCCGACCCCAGGCACCTCCCAACAGCCGCGTTCACCCGAGCAGCAACTCGAGATCGCCGCGAGTCATGTCTTGCAACAGCGAGCGTTCGTTGCCCAGGATCGCCTCGCACAGGGCCTTCTTCTGCGCCTGCAGTTCGAGCACGCGCTCCTCGACCGTGCCGCGGCACACCAGCCGGTACGCATGTACCGTGCGCTTTTGGCCGATGCGGTGCGCACGGTCGATGGCCTGCATCTCGGCGGCGGGGTTCCACCATGGATCGAGCACGAACACATAGTCGGCGGCGGTCAGGTTGAGCCCGAAGCCACCTGCTTTGAGGCTGATCAAGAACACCGCGCACGCGGGGTCTTGTTGGAAGCGTTGCACTCGCTCTGCGCGGTTGCGCGTCGAACCATCGAGGCGTTCGAACGGTATGCCGCGCTGCTCCAGCTCCGGCTCCACGAGGTCCAAGAACGACGTGAACTGCGAAAACACCAGGGCCTTGTGCCTTTCGGCCGTCAGCTGTTCGAGCTGCGGCAGCAGTGCCTGCAGCTTGGCGCTCGGTTGTTTGCGTTTGGTCGGATCGAGCAATCCCTCGTGGCAGGCCGCCTGGCGCAAACGCAGCAAGGCTTCGAGAACGACGAAGCGCTGCTGGTTGTCGAGCTCGCCTTCCTCCTCCAGCAACAGGCCGCGGAAGTGTTCGCGCAGCTCGTCGTAGCGGCGTCGCTGCGCGGGCTCGAGGTCGCACCACAACGTCTGCTCGACCTTTTCAGGAAGGTCGGGCAACACCTGCGCCTTCGTGCGCCGCAGAAGCACGGGCCGAAGAGCTCGCTGCACGAGGTCTCTGTGCTGCCCCATCGTCTCGCTGGTCAGGTCCCTCGCAAACAGCGCACGAAAGGCAGGCATGCGGCCGAGCATGCCCGGGTTCAAGAACTCGAACAGCGACCACAGTTCGCCGAGATGGTTCTCCACCGGGGTGCCCGTGAGCGAGAGCCGATGCGACGCGCGCAGCAAGCGCACGGCCTTGCTGGTTTGGCTGTCGGAGTTCTTGGCGACCTGCGATTCGTCCAGGATCGCGTAGTGGAAGTGCAGCTCGTGTTCTTCGAACTGCACCGCGTCCAGGCGCACGATTGCGTAGGTCGTCAACACGAGGTCGTAGTCCGAGAACTGGGCCGGGGTAGTCACCTGCCAGCGGTCGGGTTGGCTGAAGTCGAGCACTCGCAGGTTGGGCGCAAAACGCGCGGCTTCGGCGAGCCAATTGCTCAGCACGCTGCGCGGGGCCACCAACAACGTCGGTCGCTCGATGCCTCCGCGCTTGCTGGGTTTGCTTGCCCTGGTGTGTTCGCGCGTGTGGTCACGCGCGTGCTCGCTGGCGTGCTCGCTGGCCAAGTGCGCCAGGACCTGCACCGTCTTGCCGAGCCCCATGTCGTCGGCCAAGCAGCCACCGAGCCCGAAGTCGCGCAAGAACTGTAGCCAGCCGAGCCCTTGGCGTTGGTAGGGCCGCAGTTCTCCACGGAAAGAGTCTGGCTCGCGCGCCGGCTCGACGCTGGCGAACGCCCGCAGGCGCGCTCGCAGCTTGGCAAACTTCTGGTCGACTTGGAACGTGTGCTCGCCCTCCGTGCGCGATTCGAGCATCGCATCGAGCAGCAGCGCCTGCGAGTTGGGCAAGCGCACGGTTTGTCCGTCGAAATCGCCATTGAGCAGGCGCAATGCTTCGATGCGTTGCACCCAGTGGTCTGGCAACATGCCAAACGAGCCGTCGCCGAGCTCGACGAAACCGTCGGGCGTCACCTTGCGGCGCAGCAGCTCGGGCAAGTAGGCCAGATGGCCATCGAACTGCACATCGCCGGAGACCTCGAGCCAATCGATCGTCGAAGCGACTTTGCCGCGCCCACTATGGAACGAGCGCAATCGCTTGCCTTCGGCCAACACCCGCAGACCCGCGGCGCACAATGCGGCCGTGACTCGCGGCACCTGGTCGCGAGCGCACTCGAACTTGCCCAGCGGCACTTCGCGCAGCCCCGCGGTGAGCACCTGCTCGTGGATGGAGCGCTCGGCGACGAGGTCGCGACGCCGCACGGCGAGCCCATCTTCGACGAGGGGACTGTCATCGCCTGCCAGGACCGAAGCACCCGCGTAGTCGAACTGCAGCGTCGCAATGACTGGTGCCGCAGCGTTGGCGGGCAACAGCAGCGACAACACGCCGATGGGTTGCAAGAGCGGCAGGTGCTCAATGGCAGAAGCAAGAAACTGTTTCGCCCCGGGCAAGCGCGCCAACGTCGACAGCAGTTCGTCGGCTTCGGCGGCCGGCACCTCGATCGGACCACGGCCCATGAGTTCGAGTGCCAACGGGCGCGCGTCGTCGCATTCGATGCGCAAGACGCGATCGCCGACAAAGGCAAAACCATGTTCTGCCAGGTGCTGCACGAGCTCGGTCGCCAGGGTCTCGTCGCCGCGGCGCAGCACGCCGCGAACGGTCGCCTTCTTGGCGGGAGGTTCGAAGATCACTTCGAAGCGAAACGGCTCCTTCAGGTCGAAGTGCAGCCTCTTGGCATCTTCGGGGCGGCTGGGCAGTGGAGCGAGGAATGCGCGCTGCGTCTGTGCCAACCAGGGCATGACAGCCGCCATGGTGTCGTTGCGCACCGCCCAATCGTCCCCCAACTGAGCTCCTCCCCCGTAGCCGTAGCCGCCGTGGCCGCCGTAGCCACCGTAGCTGTAACCGACGTAGCGACGGTCGCGATGCCGCATGGCGAGCAGTTTGCGGTCGGCCAGCGGCAGCTTGTCGACCACGTGGGTGGGCACGTGGCCTACGCGCCAAGTTCCGAGTTGCCCGTTCTTTTTGGGGTAGCGAGCGCGCACGAGCACCAACATGCCGCTGTCCACGCCACTGGTTGTTGCGTGCCCAGGCGGCGCGACGAAGTAATCCAGGTGCGGCAATGGCTCGTTGTCCTCTTGGGGCGCCTGAGCGATCGCATGCAGGCGCCGACGCCAATCCACCTTCACGACGCCGCGCTCCGACTTCGTCGACACCTTTACACGAGCGGAGGATGCTCCTGCCTTGGGATTCGAGCCCAGGCTCGTCGTCGCCTCGCGGCTTTGCTCCGCTTGCAGATCATCTTCGAGGTAGTCGGCCTCGACGGCGTCGAGGTCGGCGAGGAAATCGTCCAGCTCGAGCAACGTGGCCCACACATGCAGGCACGAGCCATGGTTCTTGATGAGTGCGCACGAGCAGTGGAAACGAGCCTTGGCCGGGTTGTCGTAGTCGACGATGCGCACGCGCCACTCGCCTTGCTGCCGCACGATGGCCTCCGCCGACTCGTCGCTAAAATCGACCAATTCGACGCGATCAGCCCGCCAACAAGCCATGCCCTGGATGCGTAACGGGTCTGGCACCCGTTGCTCGTATCCACGCATTCGCTCGGAGGCCATTGGGGCAGCACGCTACGGCTGTACCACCGTCGGGCAAGCCCCTGCAAGTGAGCGGTGTCTTGCGGCAGTTCGGGCTGCGGCTCCCGATCAGCGCCGAACAGGCGTTCTCCCTGGGAGTGAGACAAGGAATGGAGCGGGTGATGGGGATCGAACCCACGACATTCAGTTTGGGAACGGGATCCAGCGGCGAGCTGCCAACTCAGGACAACGAAGGAAAACGGCGGTCAACTCAAGAAACACCAACGGCTTCCGAAGAGACTGAGAACCCGACTTACGACCACGATTCGGACACCTGAGGGCATGCGCGGGGCGAATTGATGGCACTAAGTTGGCACTGCTCAGGGAGCGCCTCGGGCAACCGTGCTTGGGGCTCGGTGCTGCCCAGGCTCCGCGTGCCAGGGCGTTTCCTGCCAATCTGCTTGCGAAACCCACCGCGCAGCGTTTGGTTTCGCAACCAGAATGGCCCCCAGTGCCCAGGTCACGGATCCATCCCTCGCCGCATGGGTCGACGACCTCCAGTCGGCGGGCCGCTACACGTTCACGCGCGCCGACCTTCGGCGACTGCCAGGCCGCAGCGCGGTTGCGATGGACGCTGCCCTCCGTCGCCTCAAGCAGAAGGGCCGCATCCAGAGCTTGCGTCGCGGGTTCTTCGTCATCGTGCCCGTCGAGTACCGCACGGCCGGTTGCCCGCCAGCGACTTGGTTCGTTGCCGATCTGATGCGGTTCCTCGATCAGCCCTACTACGTCGGCATCCTCAGCGCCGCGGCGCTGCATGGCGCCGCGCACCAGCAGCCGATGACCTTTCAGGTGGTGACCGACCGGCCGACGCGCTCGGCTAGCGCCGGCCGCGTGCGCATCGAGTTCCACATGAGCCGCGTGTTGGAAGGCACGCCTCTCGTCGATCTCCCCACGGATACCGGGACGATTCGCGTCGCGTCACCTGAGGCGACTGCGTTCGACTTGGTACGCTATCCCGCTGCCGCGGGCTATCTCAGCAACGTCGCCACGGTGCTCGTCGAGCTCGCGGAACGAATCACACCCGAGGCCCTCGCTCGCTGCGCAAGACGGCAAGCCACACCGGATGTGCAGCGGCTCGGCTACCTCCTAGAACGCATCGATCGCAAGAGCCTTGCCGACGGCCTCGCGGCCTACCTCGCCGGGCAACGCATGCGCAACGTGCTTCTGGCACCAAAGCACAAGCCGGGGCGAGCACGGCACCATCCACGCTGGCGCGTGGTGCCGAATGCGAAGGTCGAGGTGGACCAGTGATCCCACGGGCGCATGTCACGGCGTGGCGCGCCATGGCGCCATGGCCGTCAGACGCCCAGGTCGAACAGGACCTAGTCCTCTCGCGTGCCTTGGTCGCCCTCTACGCACAGCCAACCGTGGCGAAGGCGCTGGCGTTTCGCGGTGGCACGGCTCTGCACAAGGATCCGAGTCACGCGTTCGGAGCGTGACAGGATCAGGAGCGCCAGGCCCAGAGTGCTGGATCCCAACTGCCCGCCTGCCCCTGGAGCACCGGGTTGAGGAGCGACCGCACCGCCTCGAGAAGGTCGGCCATCGTTCGCCAGCGCAGCTCGTCGACGGTGGCTATGCGCTCGTAGACGCTGCCCCAGGTCTCCGGCGGATCCTCGATGTGCGTAGGCAACGGATGCGTCGCGCGACGCGCGAACGTGTCCGCGAATGCGTGGCGAAGTTCGCCCGCGTCGAGCGGGCCGATGCCGGCCAGCAACGCGATGTCGGGCAGGTCCCGGACTCTCGAGTTGGGTCGGGTCCTCGGCAGCGAGTAGGCGTGCAGCTTCTCCGCCAGGTGGGTGAGCCGCGGGTAGACCAGGAACTCGGTCGGCGCCTGGCCAACGAAGCCAAGCCAGTCCTGCCCGGAGAGTCGATCGGGGTTGCCGGTGAACGGCTCGGCGATCGCGACATCGACGTGGAACGCCTGGCCGTAGAGCTTGCCGGCGAGCCTTGCCTCAGCTCGAAACCTGCGCCCGCCGTACAAGAGGCCTTCGGCCTCGATGTCAGGGTAGTGGGCATCGGGTTCGATCAGGAACATCAGGAAGTCGTCGAGCTCGAGCCGGCCGGCCGCTTGCAGCAGCTGCAACAGATGCGTGGACGACGCGACCCTCAGGTCGACATCGCGAGTGGTCCTCGCTCTGCGCAGACGCATTTCCAGGGCGAGGCCTCCCTTCAACACCATCGCATCCCCGAACTGCTGGAACACTCGCGCCAGGAAGCGGTCGAAGACCAGGAGTTGGCGGAGTCGCGTCAGGTCGCGCCCATCGCGAGCGGCAAGGTTGCGCAGCCGCTGTTCGATTGCTGACTTGAACGCTTCGGGCGAGGCGTAGCGGTTGGTCATCGTCGCAGGCGTCCGAACGTTCGCAGGTAGTTCACGACCTCAGGGACTTCGGACTTGGCGAACTGGCCCCGCCGGAGGCCCTGGTGGTAGGCATCCGCCACGATGTCGGGAGGTGCTTCGGCCGCGGCGACATCACGCAGCGTGCGTGCTGGTTTGGTTACGGGGATCGCACCATGCCAGGTCCGATCCTGGCTCGGCACGGTCGCGAAGGTCAGACGAACACCTCTTGGTGGCTGGAGGCGCCGTTGTTGCCAGGACGGGGGAACGATCAGGTGAATCGTCTCGGGGAGTGCATCCGAGAGTTCGTGCAGCAGGAGAGCGGTTTCGTGTCCAAAGACCCCTTGGGTCTTCGACCACAGCCAGACCACGACCAGGTGCTCATGCTCCGAGGTCGGGAAGTGCACCAGCCGATAGACGCTGCGGACGGCCCGCGCTACTCGCCCGGCCTTGATGTGGTGGTAGAGCAGGTGCGTCGAGAACCCGGTGCTCCGTGCCTGTTCGGTTGTGAAGTAGCCATGCTGCCCCTCCGCTAGGCGGTACAGGTCCGCCCAAGAGGGGGTCTTAGGTTTGGGTTTGATCGCGGCCGGCATGCACGAATCGTAAGTCACACTTACGTTGCGTGCAACAGCCTTGGTGTCACGGCATGAGTCGAGAAGCCCTCTTGCCCGGCCCTTCGTCCAGGAACACTTGATGGCCGCGCTTCTGCCGGTCGTCGACCAGTTGGTAGAGCCGCAGGGCTTGGCGCACGACACTCAGCGACATCATCCGCAAACGCGACCTGCAGCTTGCTGGCCTCGGAGCGGAGGAGAACCAGGACCGCAAGCTCGAGGACCTCAAGACCAGCTACCTCGCCGACCTGAAGCCGCGCGTCTCGGAGATGCACTACGCCAACACCGGGCGACGTTTGAAGAGGCTGCTGGCCGGACTGAAGGTGCGGCGCGTGCTCGACCTCAAGGCGCACGATCTGCAGGAATGGCGAGCCTCACGGCTCGCTGACGGCGTCGCCAACCGGACCGCCAACATGGATGTGAGCACGCTGAAGTCGATGCTGCGGTGGGCGATCGACGCGGACCTGCTCACCGTCAATCCCTTGGCTCGGTTGAAGCCGCTCCCTGAAGGGAAGAAGCACCAGAAGTTCCGCCGCCGGGCGCTCACCGAGAGCGAGATCACGAAGTTCCTGAGCGAAGCGGCCAAGGACGACGACCGCGAGGCGGATCGTCTCGCCGCGGTGCGGACCCGAAAGGGCGGGACCAAGGGTCGCGCCTACGCGGAACGCGCGCGCGCGATCCGGGTGCCGCAGCTGCCCCTGTGGCTCGCGTTCCTGGAGACCGGAGCGCGGTGGGGCGCCCTCACCAAGACCGTCTGGTCAGATCTGGACGAGCAGAAGTGCACCTTGCGCCTCCGGGCGGAGAACGCGAAGGCGGAGAAAGAGCAGTCGCTGCCGCTTCGCCGGGCTTTCGTCGAGCAGATGCTCGAGCTGCGCAAGCTTCACGATGATGTCCTCGGCCGCAAGGCAGAGTCCTCCGAGTGCATCTTCCTGACCCCGCTCGGCGAGGCCTGGTCGAAGGTCACGGCCAACGCGATGCGGATCTTCGATCGCGTGCTCGATGCCGCCGAGATCGAGAAGTGGGACGGCACCGGGCAGAAGCTCGACATCCACGCCCTGCGCCACACCTTTGGCACCAGGCTCCTGCGCGCCGGTGCCGGCCTCATCCAGGTGCAGCGGCTGCTCGGGCACAGCGACCCGAAGCTGACCGCGCAGACCTACTCGCACCTGCTCTCGGATGATCTGCGCGTCGCGGTCGAACTACTGCCGACGACGGCGACGGTCGGCGGCGGCGGCTCCGCTCGCCGAATTGATGGCACTAAAGTGGCACTGACGAAAGGGAGCCTGACCCGTGTCGCTCGTAAGTCCTTGTCAGAAATGGAGCGGGTGATCGGGATCGAACCGACGACATTCAGCTTGGGAACTGGGATCGACGGTCGGTGACCCTCTGTCCGCGAAAACACCGAGCGCGCTCTTCTTCATCCCCGGGTCGGTGGCGAACATCGCTGCGATCGACGGTTGGTCCCCGGCAGTGCGGAGCCGGGCGGCCCGGGTTCGGACTCGGACGACCCATCTGACCCGTTCCCCCGCCGACGGTCTCCGTCACCGGGAGGATGGAGCAAGACCCGTGCCGGTCCGAACCACGCCACCGTTGACCAACGGTGGTTCGACGGTGGATCGCGGCAACGTTCCCGACAAATCCGCCGGCAACCCGAGTTCTGGTGGCGGGAGGCGCAGGCGGTGCGCCGCGGTGCCAGGGGGATTCCCACGATGAGGTGGAGCAGCCTCGCCGAGCACTCCATGTCAAATATTGCCAATTACCGGCATTCATGGTACCCTTCGGCCATGAGCTCCGAACGGGACAACACGACGATGAACGTCTCCCTGCCGCGCACGCAGAAAGAGTTCGTCGACCAACAGGTGCAACAGGGCAGCTTCTCCACCGTGAGCGACTACATCCGGGACCTGATCCGTAGAGAGCAGCGCGCCCTCGCGCGCGAGGAGTTGGAGCGGAAGCTCCTCGAGGGTCTGAACTCGGGCCCGGCGACGGCGATGACAAAGGAAGACTGGAAGGAGCTTCGCGACGGGCTGAAGAAGCGACTCACGGGTCGCGAGGGTTGATGCCCCCAGTTCGGGCGCACAAGACTCCGCGGGCGAGGATCGACCTCCAAGACTGCGCGATCTACTTGGCCGACCACGCCAGCGTGCATGTGGCCCTGCGGTTCCTTGAGTGCGCGGAAGTCACGTTCGGGCTCCTGGCTGAGCACCCTGGGTTCGGCCGGCCGCTCGAGTTCACGCGACCTGAGCTCGAGGGCTTGCGGTCCTTCCGCGTCCAGGGGTTCGAGAACCACTTGATCTTCTACCTGCCGCGAGAGTCCGGCATCGAGGTCGTGCGTGTCCTGCATGGCGCCCGCGATCTGGAAGCGATCTTCGATGGGCCGGATGGCGAGGGTGAGTAGGCCTGGGCGATCGTCGATCGCCGTTGCCACTCTCGCGCCGACGACAACGAGTGTGTCGTCCGGGGTAGATCCGCGGCCATTCGGCGCCGTCAGTTGGCGTCGCCGTTCGGCGCGGCTGTTCGACGCCGTTCTCTGGTGGCGAGGAACCAAGCGCCGCCAGGATCTGGGCGCTGGAGTCGCAGGATACGCCGCCCACGTTGCGCGGGAGACACCCTGGACTTGGGTGCGGACTCAAGCTGGATCCGCCCGAAAGATGGTCTGCGAACGTTCCCTTCGGCGGTGTCCGCGGGAGACCGCACGGGGTCGCCCGCACCCTCCCGGAAGGCGTCCAATCCACTTGGCTTCTGCCCCAGACCAATGCCACATGGGCAGATGTGATCAGCCAAACTCCAAGTGCGCCGCCCTCGACGGCGGCCTCCCTAGCCACGATCCAGCGCGAGTACCTCGACGACCTGAAGTGCCGGGTCTCCGCCAGCCACTACAAGAACGTGAAGAGCCGCCTCGACCGAACGGCGGCGGTCCTCAACGTCACCGAGCTGAAGGACCTGCAGCCGGTGCAGATCATCCGCTACCGCAACCAGCAGCGCGAACACGGCGCCGCGAACAGGACCGCCAACCTGGTGGTCGACAGTTTTTGCGCGATGTTCGCCTGGGCGCTCGGTTGCGGGCTGATCGAGGCCAACCCGCTGCGGAACGTGCGCCGGCTGCCTGATGGCGCGGGGCACCAGAAGTACCGCCGTCGCGCGCTCACGGATGCGGAGATCGAGCGGTTCCTGACGGCTGCGGAGTGCGACGACCGGGAGACGTCGGCTATGTGGTGGGAGAAGGGTGGCGGCGAAGCGAACCACCGGCGGAACGGTCAGCGGGTTCCGCAGGCGCCGATGTGGATGGCGTTCCTCGAGACGGGTGCGCGTTGGAGCGAACTCACGCGGACGCGGTGGGCCGACTGGGACCTCGAACAGCGCACGCTGGTGCTGCGCGCCGAGAACACGAAGTCGAAGAAGCGTCGGGTGTTGCCGCTGCGGCAGCAGTTGACCACGGTGCTGAAGGACCTGCGAGCGACGCACGAGCGGATCCTGGGCCGGGAGCCCGCCGCGACCGAGCCGGTGTTCCTGTCGCCGGAGGCGGCGAGGT
>JBDSBS010000267.1:0-6947 GCA_039921435.1 Planctomycetota bacterium
GCATCGCGCGCGATCCCGGCGATGCCGTGGTCTCCCTGCCCGACGGCCGCACGTTCACGGCGCCGCACATCGAGGTGAACTACGACACGATGTCGGTGCGTTGCCCACGAGCGCGCTTGATCCAGAAGGGCACGATCCAGGAAGTCGCCCGGTGAAGCGCGCCAGGACCGTTCTGTTGCTGGCGGCCAGCGGCACCGCACTCGTCAGCGCCTCGGGCGCCCAAGACGTTCCAGCTCGCCAAGAGCCCGGCCTGCCGCAGGGCTCGCCGACTGCGAGCCGCGATCGCAGCTACATCTACGAAGGCAGCGTGTTCTCGAACGACCAGGGCGACTACCGCGAACTGCACCTGCTCGGTGGCTTTCGCTTCCAGGCGCCGGGGCTGCATCTCGACGTGCGCGGCACGAACGCGCTGATTCTCTCGGACCGAGAAGAAGTCCGCGCCCTGCTCGAGCAGCCGTCGACGACGGGGTTGCCGCGGCGCGGCATCTCCGCACCTCCACCGCGACGCCGCCTGTCGCCCGAACAGATCCGCGACCGTCTCGACCGCACGCTGCAGGCCGTCGGTCGCACCGAGGGGGTGCCTTCGAACCGACGAACCGAGCAGGCAATCGACGTCTTTCGGTACCTCTACTTCGAGGGCGGTGTCACCGTCGTTCGCGACGGCATGGAAGTGCTGCGCTGCGATCGCATGTGGATCTCCCCGCTCGACGATCGCATCGTCGTCGAGAACGCAGAGCTGCGGTACGTCACTGGCAGCGCCCGCAGCAACTTGCTGGTCGTGCGGGGCCCAAAGCTCGTCAAACAAGGTGCTCGTTGGACCGGGCGCGACGTGACACTGACGACGTGCACGGCTGCCGAACCGCACGCGGCCCTCGTCATCGGCGAAGCCGAGATCATCGAGCGCGAGGGTGAGTTCGAAGTGAAGGCCCGCGGGCAGACTCTTCAGATCGGTGGTACCCGCGTGTTGCCACTGCCCGACGCGCACATCTTTACGGGCAGTCAATCGGAGTTCCCGATCAAGCGCGCCAGCGCCAGCTACTCGCAGAAGGAAGGCGCGCAGACCCAAGTCGTCGTGGGGCAATCGTGGAACAACTCAGGCGGCGTGCTGCACGAATGGCTCACGGGCCGACCCGCCGACGAGTTCCGCGGCGACTGGGAGCTCGGGGTCGGCTGGATCGAGAAGCGCGGCGTGCCGCTCGACGGCCGCCTTTCGTACCGCGCAGAGGGGCTCTACGAAGGCCGGACCGAAGGGTTCTGGCTCGACGACCGCGGCGTCAACATCCGCGAGATCCAGCGCAACATCGACGGCAGTGCGATCGACGACGGCGGCCGCGGCCTGGTGCGATCGACGAACCGCGTCTTCCTGGGGCCATCGACCCACCTCGACCTCGTCGCGTTCCACGCGTCAGATCCGGCTGTCTACCCCGAGTTCTTCGGCGGCGACTACCGCACCGACGAAGTGCCCGAGACGAGCGCCTATGTGCACCACAGCGACGGCAACCGGCTGTTCACGATAGGAACGCGCTACAACCTCGACGACTTCAGCTACCGCGACAACCGCTCCTTGTCCGAGCGCTTCGTCGAAGAGCTGCCGGTGATCACCTACAACTGGATCGCGCAGCCGCTCGGCGACACACCCTGGGGAACGCCGATCGTCGTCGACATGGCGACCGAGATCGGTCAGCGCCGCAGCAACTACGACGACCTCGCCGGCATACGCGTAGGCGACCGTTCGCTGCGGCTCGACCAGCTCATCGAACTGTCGGCGCCGTTCCACTTGGGTCCGCTGAACATGCGCCCCTACGCCTCCGGGCGCGGCACGTTCTACGACGAGACGGTGGACGGCACGAGCGAAGGTCGCATCGCCTTCGAAGCGGGCCTGCAGATGGGCACGCGGCTCTCGCGCACTTGGACGTGGCTCGACGACGATGGCCCGCAGGGTGTGCGACACGTGATCGCGCCGCGCGTCAGCTACCGCAACCGCTTCCGCGTCGATGACAACTACCGCGACGACGGCACGCCCGGCGAGTTCTTCTACTTCGACAGCACCGACCGGCTCCGAGAAGAGCAGCTCGTGCGCGTCGAAGTGAGAAACCTCTTCCAACGCATGGAGAAGACCAAGAGCGGCGGCCGCGAACCGCGCGACTTCGTGATGCTCGACCTCGCCCAGGACATCTGGCCCGACGCCAATCGCGACAACAAGGACCAGACGTTCGCCAACGCCAACGGCCCCGGCACGACGATCCGCGAAGGTGGCCCGCTGGGCCTGCTCTACTACGACCTCTTGGTGCGGCCGCGCTGGCATTGGCTGCCCTTCGACACCTTCGCACTTGCGGTCTACGGCGACTACGACTGGAACAACGGCATGCGCACGTTCGACACCGAGGTGCAGTTCGGGCCGATCGCCGGGATCACGTGGACCGCCGACTACCGCCAGGACTTCCTCGTCAATGGCGCCGTCGGGCTCAGTGCCAACACGCGGTTGATGGACCGCTGGGAACTCTTCGCCAGCAGCCAGCGCGACCTCGACCGCGACGAGTGGCTCAGCTACTCGTTTGGACTGCAGCGCAACGACCACGATTGGTCGATCGCCGTCTCGGCGTCGTACAACCCGTTCTCGGCCGAGACGACGTTCCGGGTCGAGTTCGTGCCGCGCTTTGGCGGCATGAACCGCGGTCGCCGCGACCGTTTCGGCGGCAGCGACCTGCAGAGCAGCAACTTTGCGACGGCCTACTGAGGACCTGGCCGGCAGACTTCGCCTAGAAGGTCCAGCCAACCGACAGCAGCACGCGGTTGTCCGTGCGCTCCTTTTCCGGGGCGGGGGTGTTGTCCCAGTCCAGCACGTGCGCCACGGAGGCAATCATGCTCTTCGAGAGATTGGTGACGATTTCGGTCTTGGCTTGCAGGTAGGTGTCCTTGGCATTCTCGAGCGAAGGAAACGCCTCGACGCCATGCACGAGCTTGGTCTTCTCGCTGAAGGCATGCGTCAGTTTGTAGGCCAGACGTGCGGCGATGTAGTCGACACCCGGCGTGGCCGAGCGGTAGTTCTCGTTGAAGTAGGAGAGACCGGCTTCGGTCAAGAACGTCGTCTCTTTGTCTTCGATCCAGGTGTAGCCGAGACCGGCGCCGCCAGTGAAACGCAGCTGGATGTCGGCGAGCGTGTCGCCGAGCACTCGAGCCGCCGCCCACGTGTACCACTTCTTGCTCAGGAAGTAGTCATACTTGAGGCCACCGGTGGCCCGGCGCTGTGTGAGGGTTCGCGTGCCACGCGTCGCGGTGCGGGTGTTGTCCTTGTCGTCGCTGTAGTCCCAACTGGCATCGAACGAGATGCGGTCGGCCTCAGCCCGACGCGACGCATCGACCGAGGCCCCGATCGCCCGACGATCCGTGTTGCCATCGGTCCAAAGTCCGTTGACCTTCAGCGAACCGTCCCACTCGGGCTCCAGCTTCGGCGGCGGGTTGATCTTGCTCAGGTTGTCGAGCAGCAGCGATGCCGACTCTCCTTCGAGGCGCAGGTTGCCACCTTCGATGCCAACGACGCGGCGCTTGAGCAGGTCGCCACCCTTCGTCTGCAGGTCGACTTGCGCCTGCGTGACGAGGTCGCTGACGGTGCTCATGGGCACGGTGATGTCACCGAGCAACGGCGACGCGATGGTGACCTTGCCGTCGGCCATCGTCTTGATCGTGCCGGTCAGCACGTCGCCGTTCGCGAGCGTGATGCGGTCCTGGGCCAAGGCGCCAGAGATGACGCTCGTGAGTACGACTATCGTGAGGATCTTTCGCATGGGTATCCGGAGAAACAGCGGGCAGGATCATCCGGATAGAGTGCATGCGCTCAAGCAGAAAAACCTCGCACTGGTAGCGGGCACTATCCTGGATGGGCCCAGGACCCGAACCGGGTAGCTTGAGCGCATGGACCGCCCCGCGTCTCCACCGACGAAGACCACGACGCAGCGCAGCTTCGGCAGCTGGCTGCGCGACATGCCGCGATGGAAGAAGATCGTTCTCTTTGCCGCAGTGGGAACGGTCGCCGTCGGCGGCGTCATGAGCCTAGTGCAATCAGGGTCCGCTCCAACCGGCGGCTCGGACGCGGGAGGCCTGACGACGAGCTTCGCTCCCGGCACTGGAACTGGCAGCATCGGTCAAGCAGGCGAAGAACCGGCCGCGAAGGGCATCTTCCGCCTCGGCTTCAGCTTCCTGGCCGGCTTCTGCATCGGCAGCTTCGTGCGCTCCGCACTCCGCATCGCCGCCATCGCGTTCGGCTTCTGGTTGGTCCTGACGTTCGCGCTCAACTACTACGGCATCGTCAACGTCGACTGGCACGCCATGGACTCGCTGTGGAACCGCTTCGCGTCGAGCATCGAGAGCGAGTGGGGCAGCTTCCAACGCTTCATGACCGGCAGCCTGCCGGCGGCCGGTCTCGCCGTGACCGGCCTTGCGATCGGTCTCAAGCGCCACTGATCGTCAGCTCAGACCACGATTGCGAGCAACCACCGCGAGCAACCACCGCGAGCAACCACCGCGAGAAACCATCGCGAGAAACCACCGTTGGTCCGCGATCGCAAATCTCACCTCACAGACTGTCACATCACAGACTTTCACATCACAGACTGTCGAGGTACTTGCCTGGCTCGTAGTGCCCGAGGTCGAGGATCTTGGTGCAGATGCGGTCGAGGAAGTAGCGATCGTGCGAGACCACCAGCATGCAACCGGGAAACTCTTGGATCGCTTCTTCGAGCACGCGCAACGTGTCGAGGTCGAGGTCGTTGGTCGGCTCGTCGAGCAGGATCAGGTTGCCGCCGCGGCGCAGCATCTTGGCGAGTTGCACGCGATTGCGCTGGCCGCCCGACAGCGAGCCGACGAGCTGCTGCTGATCGGGCCCCGTGAAGTTGAACTTCGCGACGTAGCTGCGGCTGTTGACCTCTTGCTTGCCAAGCTTGATCAAGTCCTGGCCTTCGGAGATCTCCTGCCAGACCGTCTTGGCCGGATCGAGTGACTCGCGTTCCTGGTCGACGTGGCAGAGCTCGACCGTCTGACCGACCACGACTCGGCCACTGTCGGGCTTCAACTTGCCCGTGATCAACTTGATGCACGTCGTCTTGCCGGTGCCGTTGGGACCGACGATGCCGAGGATGTCGCCGGGCGCCATCTCGAACGAGATGTTCTCGAGCACGTTCTGCTTGCCGTCGTAGGAGAACGTGACCTTCTCGAAGCGAACGACCGTGTCGCCGAGGCGCTTGCCCGCCGGAATGTGCAGCTCA
This sequence comes from Planctomycetota bacterium, assembly GCA_039921435.1. Taxonomy (GTDB): domain Bacteria; phylum Planctomycetota; class UBA1135; order UBA1135; family UBA2386; genus DASVAL01. The sequence goes on from JBDSBS010000267.1 coordinate 5,262, forward strand.
ACCGTGTCGTCGCGCTCCTCGACATCTTGCTCGAGCATCTTGTCGTAGTTCTTGAGGCGCGCCTTGTTCTTGGTCGTGCGCGCCTTCGGGTTCATGCGGATCCAATCGAGCTCGCGGTCGAGGAACTTCGCGCGACGCTGCTCCTGCGTCTCCTGCAGCGACATGCGCTTGCTGCGCTGGATCAGGTACTCGGAGTAGTTGCCCTGATACGGGATCGCGCGGGCGTGGTAGACCTCGAGCATCCAGCCGACGACGTTGTCGAGGAAGAAGCGATCGTGCGTGATGACGACGACTGTGCCCTTGTAGGCAGCCAGCGTCTCTTCGAGCCATTGAACGGTGTCGACGTCCAGGTGGTTGGTCGGCTCGTCGAGCAACAGCAGGTCTGGGTGCTCGAGCAGCATGCGGCACAACGCGACGCGGCGGCGTTCGCCACCGGAGCACGCGTTGACCATCTTGTCGCCCGGCGGCAGGTGCAGCTTGGTCATCGCCGTTTCGACGTGCCGATCGATCTCCCAGGCATCCTTGGCCTCGATCTCGTGCTGCAGCCTCTCCAGGTCGGCCATCACCTTGTCCATGTCCTTCGGCGACAGATCCTCGCCGAGCTTCATGCTCGTTTCCTCGTGCCGCCTCAGCAGCGCGCGGATCGGCTCGACCGCCTGTTCGACGTTGCCGCGCACGGTCAGGTCTTCGAGCAGCTTGGGTTCTTGCGGCACCCAGCCGACGGTCTTGCCTTCGGCCAGGCGCGCGACACCGTCGTACTCCTTGTCGACGCCGGCCATGATGCGCAGCATGGTCGACTTGCCGGCACCGTTCTGGCCGATGACGCCGATCTTGGCGCCATCGAGGAAGACGAGGCTGACGTCCTTCAGAACGGGCTTCTTGCCTTGGTAGCTCTTGGTGAGCCGTTCGAGGGCAAAGATGGGCTTGTCACTCATGGGGGGCGAAGAGGGTAGGCACCGAAGCGGGCGGCGTCCAGCGGTGCAAGAGGCCTGAGCCGACCGTGCCGGCGCGGTGCCACGATTCAGGACACGGGGAGTTCCTCTGTGTCTTCCGGCGGCAGTAGGACGGCAGCTGGAAGGCCAGCCGTGACATGTAGAACTCGGATCTAGCGCCCGCTGCTGCGGCGGCGCCCCAGTAGAGCATCGCACGCATCGTGCCAGTAGAGCGATGCGTTCTGCTACGGAGTTCCATCGACGTGGCGGCACGACGAAACGGGGCGCATGCTGCAGCGCGGGAAACCCCAACGGCGCCGGGTCGCCGACAGATATGCTCAACGGCCCGTGATCGCCTTCATCGACTCCCTCGGCTGGACGGAGATGCTCCTGCTCGTGGTGATCGGCCTGCTTCTCTACGGCCGCAACCTGCCCGAAGCCGGACGCAGTCTCGGCCGCCTGCTGGCGCAATTGAAGCGCGGCTTCCAGGAGTTCAAGGACCAGCTCGATCGCGACGGAGAGATCCGCGACGTAAAGAAGACACTGCGCGACACCACCCAGGAACTGCGTCGCGTCGCGCAGGTGCCGCGCGCGATGGCCGATCCAGGCCGGGCCGTGCGCGACTTCGCCAATCAGACCATCTCGACACCGCCGCCGGACACGCCAGATCCTTCGGCGCCACGTGTCGACGATGAAGCCGGGGTCGAGGGTGGGTCCGAGACCAGCGTCGAGACTGGGTCCGAGACCGGCACCG
>JBDSBS010000268.1:0-8517 GCA_039921435.1 Planctomycetota bacterium
GCTAGCCACGGGGCAGGGGTTTGCAAGCAGTTCCCGTCGGTGGCGTTTCGCTGGCGGCGCTGCGTTCGCGCCACCGCTCTTGCCACAAGCACGCTCGCCAGGGCACGATGGGGAGCCCCGCGCGCAAGAAAAATCGGCCGCCGGGCTCACACCCCGGCGGCCGAAGCCACTCTTCGCTCTCTCGTATCGAAAGGGCCGCTCAACTGCCCTGACCTTGCGGTCCGAGCTTCGAGCAGCCATCTCGCTTGCTACTCTGACTAGGACTTCTTGTTCCTACGCCCAAGAGGGCGCCTTCCAGCTCCTCTATGTTCGCGCCCTCCCCGACCGCCCGCCTACAGCTCGGTTTCGCCGGTCCCAGTGGCTGTTCGGTGCCTCATCTGTCGGTCGACGGCATGACGCCGCACGGGCCAAACCTCTCGCATTGGCCGGGCAACCGCACGCCCAAGCAGTGGAAGGCTGACCTCAGCACGGGCATCGCGCTGCGGTTCTCGCGGGCGGAGGCGGCCGAGCAGGAGCAGTTCCTCGGCGACGTCGAGCTGGTGGTCAACGACCACTACGACACCGACGGATTCGGTTCACTGCTGGCGGTCTTGCGGCCCGAGCTCTTCGTCGCGCGCGAGGAACGCCTGCTCGCCGCCGCGGCCGTGGGCGACTTCGGGGTCTGGCAGACCTGGCGCGCGTTCGCCATCGACCGCATCGTCGTGCGCCTGGCGGAGCCAGAGTCGCCGCTGCACACCGCGTTCCAACGCGTCACCGACCCCGACGAGCTGTCGCTGCGGCGCTACGCCTGGCTGCTCGAACACGCCGCATCGGTGCTCGACCATCCCGGTAGCTACTCATCACTCTACGCGGAGGAGATGGCGCGCGTACAACAGGAGATCGACGCTGGACTGCGCGGCGCGCTCGATCGGCGCAGCTGGGCACAGCTCGGGTTCGCAGCCGTGACAAGTGCTGGCCCGCGGCACCGCATGACGCTTAACACTCTGGCCGCGGCCTACCGAGTTCTGCACGTCGAGAACGGCCGCGACGGGCCTCGCTACCGCTACCACGACCGCACCGAGAGCTGGTTCGAGCTCGTGACCCTGCGGACGTTGCCGCGTCTCGATCTGCGGCCACTCGCCGCGCAGCTCGCCGAACTGGAACCCGCGCACGATGGCGCCAGCTGGAACGTCGACCCACCGAGCAAGCCGATCCCCGAGCTGTACTTCGGTGTGCCGTCGGCGCAGGCCTACGGCCAGATCAGCCGCGAATTGGTGCCTAGCCGTCTGCCGCCCGATCGGGTGATCGAAGCACTCGTGTCGTTCTTCACGATCACTGCGGCAAGCGGAGCAGGCAGACCGTAGCCCTGTTTCGTAGCCCTGTTTCGTACCACTGTTTCGTACCACTGTTTCGTACCACTGTTTCGTAGCCCTGCTTCGTACCACTGGCGCCCCCAGGCCAGCACAGCCATCATCCGGGATGCTGCACTGCCGCTGCACTACCGCGGGAACGACGCCGATGACCCGAAGCCGCCAACTCGTCCTGCTCTGCCTTCTCCCCGCCGTTGCTTGCGGCAGCAACGATGCCGTGCAGAAGAGCGACGGTTCGTTCCGCATCGCGCACCAAGCCGACGCTCATTGGCAGAGCGACGTCGCGCACACCGAGACGGAACGTGCACTCGAGCGTCACAAGGACCTCGCGGCCGTGTTCGCCCACGACGACGAGATGGCTTTGGCCGCCGCGATGGCCTGCAAGCAGAAGGGCCGCACGGGCATCAAGGTCCTCGGCGTCGGCGGCCTGCCCGGCCGCGGGCTCGACTACGTTGCCGACGGTCGACTCGACGCCACGATCCAGGACATGCCCAATGCCGCCATCGTCATCGACCTGGCACTGCTGGCTTGCAGTGGCATTGTCGTGCATCGGCAAATCGGTCTCGGCGCCCGCCTCTACACCAAGCAGAACCTGACGGCCGGTGGCCAAGCACAAGTTGCGCCGGGCGACTTCTACGTGGCGATGCTGCGCAGCCAGCACGCCGAAGTGCTGACGACGACGCCCGTGATCGACATCGTGTTTCGCTTCGGCATGGTCGCGTGTCCGAAGGACGATCCGCGGGGCACATACATGGAGGAAGAGCTCGCGGCCGCAGCAAAGCGCTACCCCCAGGTGCAGTTGGACGTTCGTCCCGCCGGCGACAACCTCGAGCAGCGGCGCTCCGCGCTGCATTACCTGCTCGAACAGAACTACAACGCGATCCTCGTCTCAGCCCGCGAATCTGCGTCGTTCGCCGCGATCTGCAAGGAGGCCGTGGCGCAGGGCATCAAGGTCCTCGTAGTCGGTGGTCAACCCAATGCCGAACTCGACGACGAAGGCTACTCGTGCAGCATCGGCTGTGAGGACACGGCGATCGGGCGCGCCGCCGCGGAGACCATCAAGACCCTGGTGCCCAAGGGGGGCTCTGTAGTCGAGATCCAGGGCACGATGACGTCGAGTGCCGCACAGCAGCGACACGAGGGCTTCGCCGAGGCGCTCGGCCAACGGCGATGATCGGGCGCGTTCTGCAGGTGGGCGCACTGTTGTTGGTCACTCTTGGGCACGCACAGGAGGTGCCAGCAACGACGCCGTTGCTGCGTGTCACCAGCAACGAAGCGCGTTGGGTAGAGCCTTTCGCCCAAGTGCTGGGGCTGTCCATGCCCACACTGGCGAGCGGCGAACAGCTCCTTCTGTCAGTGGTGGCGGCCAAGCCGGCAACCCTGAGCACCTCCGCGACCCCGTTCCGCACTCGCACCCTCGTCGTCGAAGTGCGCGCCGAGGCGTGGCTACAGCAAGAGGCGGAGCCCGTGCGCACCGCCGAGCGCCAACTCACCGTGCGCGCCGAGGCACTGGCCAAACTGGCCGGCTTGCCCGTCGCCGCCGTTCGCAGTCTCTGCCACCAGCTGTTCGCCACGGCTCACTCGCTCGAATCCGTGGTCGCCGTCGTAACGCAGGTCAGCGAAGGTCGAAGCTACGACGTGCGCCTGGAGCTGGTGCCCGACGCCGACAGCGCGACCGCCAGCTGGCTCGGCGCAATCGCGCCCGACGCCACAGCGCCAGCTCGATTGGCGTGGCCCGACGCCGCCGTGCGCCTTGCGTTCGCCGTGCAGCCCGACTCGTTGGTGAAGGTGTGCGAACCGTTCTTGCCGCTTGTCGTGGCCTTCACGGCTCGCGGCAGCGATCCCACGGTAGCCGAAGCCGAAGGGCGGGCGCTGCTGCCCCTGCTCGATGGCTCCTTCTACTTGTCACTGCAAGCAGGCCGACTCGGCCTCGTCTACGGCCTGCGCTCGGCCGAGCAGTTTGCCGCCCGCGCCACGGATCCGGCGCGCCTGGCTCGCCAGCGCGAAGACCTGGCGAGCCAACGCATCGAAGCGGAATTTGCGCCGGCAGCGCTCACCCATCGAGACGTCCCATTGCTGCGTTCGCGCGTGCGCGGCGACACCCCGGTGCCCGGCCTCGCCGACGGGGATGGCTACGTGACCGCCTACGGCGCGCGCGTTGGCAACCTGTGGCTGCAGATCGGCGGCGGCGAGGATCCGCGAGATTCGATGAAGGTCGCGATCGACGACGCCCTCGACGGTAGACTGCGCCGTCCTTCGGCGACGAGCCCTGCCAACGCGGAACCCGCGTGGCTCACGTGCGAGGTCGACCTGGTCCGTCTCGGTGTCATGACCGCATCCATCGTGGATGCCGAAGCCAACACCAAAGACGCGCCCAGTCGCATACAACCCAGTCGCATACAACCCAGTCGCGTGCAACCCAGTCGCGTGCAACTGTCTCTGTCGTCCTCCCCACACACCCTCAAAGCCCTGATCCAACTGCGATGAAGAAGAAGGACCTGCTCAAGACCAAGGTCGAACACATCTCGCTCGACACCTTCAACCCGGTGCCGTTGATCGACGCCATGGAGAAGATGGCGTTCCAGGCGCGCAACACGGCGCGCGCGGCCCGCATCTACGAGATGATGCTCAAGGAGAAGGACTGCGCGGTGGTGCTGTGCCTCGCCGGTTCGCTGATCTCCGCCGGCCTCAAGAAGGTCGTCGTGCAGATGATCGAGAACGAGATGGTCGACGCGATCGTCTCGACCGGCGCCAACATCGTCGACCAGGACTTCTTCGAAGGCCTCGGCTATCGACACTGGCAGGGCACGCCGTTCATCGACGACAACAGCCTGCGCGACCTTCAGATCGACCGCATCTACGACACCTACATCGACGAGGAAGAGCTGCGCGCGTGCGATGACACCTGCAAGAAGATCGCCGACTCGCTCGAGCCGCGACCCTACAGCTCGCGCGAGTTCAACGCCGAGATGGGCCGCTGGCTGAGCAAGAAGGGCAAGAACAAGGAATCGATCGTGCTGCGCGCCTTCGAGAAGGACGTGCCGATCTTCTGCCCCGCGTTCTCCGACTGCAGCGCTGGCTTCGGCCTCGTCGAACACCAGTACCGCAACGGCCTGGTCGGCAAGCCAACCATGAGCCTCGACAGCGCCAAGGACTTCCTCGAGCTGACGCGCATCAAGATGGCCAGCAAGGAGACGGGCCTGTTCATGATCGGCGGCGGCGTGCCGAAGAACTTCGCGCAAGACATCGTCGTCGCGGCCGACATCCTCGGCACCGAAGCGGCGATGCACAAATACGCGGTGCAGATCACCGTCGCCGACGAACGCGACGGCGCGCTGTCGGGCAGCACGCTCAAGGAAGCCAGCTCGTGGGGCAAGGTCTCGACGAGCTACGAGCAGATGGTCTACGGCGAAGCGACGGTGTTCTTCCCGCTGATCGCCGGCTACGCCTACCACAAGAAGGCGAGCAAGGGTCGCAAGGGCAAGCGCTACTCGCAGCTGCTCGGCGAAGCACTGACCTCGGCGCGCAGCTAGTTCCCTCGGGCTCCTCTTCGCGGGCCGAGCCCCGCGCACCGCACACCCAGATCCTGCATGGGCTCCACGACGACCGCGGTGCCCGGCGAATCGGGGCTCGGCTACATGGCCCAATCGGCGCTCTGGTTCGCCGTGATGGGCCTTCTCGTCAAGCTCGCTGGCGCGACCCTGCCGACGATGGAGATCGTCTTCGTGCGCGGCTGCATCGTGCTGGCGCTCAGCATCATCGCCGTGGCTCGCGCGCGCGTATCGCCGTTCGGCTTGCAGCCACGACTGCTGTTGCTGCGTGGCTTCGTTGGCTCGTGCGCGCTCATCTGCTTCTACGCGGCGGTCGTGCACCTGCCGCTCGCCGAAGCGACCGTGGTGCACCAGACGGCCCCGCTGTGGACGGCCGTGCTGGCCGCGTGGTTGCTGCATGAACGGCTCGAAGCGCGCGTGCTCTGGTCCATCGGCCTCTGCTTCGTGGGCGTGCTGATGATCGCGCGGCCGGGTTGGCTGTTCGGCGCCGAACTCGCGCCCGACTATCCGTGGTTGTACGCATTCGTGGCGCTGCTCGGCGCGCTGCTCTCGGCCGTGGCCTACGTCACCGTGCGCCTGCTGGGGCGCACCGAACACCCGCTCGTCGTCGTCTTCTACTTTCCCCTGGTCACCGTGCCTCTGACGGCTCCGTTCGCGATTCCCGTCTGGGTGTGGCCAGGCGTCGCGGGCTGGCTCCAGCTGCTCGGCATCGGTGCTTCGACCATGATCGCCCAAGTAGCCCTCACGAAGGGGCTCGCGCGCGAAGCCGCCGGTCGCGCGACGGCCGTTGGCTACCTCCAGGTCGCGCTGGCGACGCTGTTCGGCGCGCTGGTGTTCGGTGTCTGGCCCGATGCGTGGAGCTGGGCTGGCATGTTGCTCATCCTCGGCAGCCTCCTCGTCAGCATGAAGACGCGCGGCCGCTGAACAACGCCGACGACTCGGCAAGCCGCTCGCCTGCGGCCCCGCGGTCGCTACCGTGAGCCTCTTGGCGTCGTTCTCGCCTGGCATGGCTTCGAGCTCACAACCTCAATACTGGATCCACCGCTTCCTGCTCGGCGTCGGCCTCTTGGTCTTCGCGGGCATGGGGATCTTCGCGCGCCTGTTTCGGGGCGTCGATCCCATGGGTCTGGCGACGTTCTTGCCAGGGCTGTGGGGCTTCTACCTCACGTTCACCTCGATCGGGCCACTCGTGCGCCTCGTGACACTGCACACGCGCACGCGATCTGCATGGAGCCAGGCGGCGGCCGACGCGTTTCTGCGAGCATCCTTGCCGCGGCGGATCTACTACCTGCTCGCCGCCGTCGCCGAAGTCGACGGGCCGATGAGTCCCGCGGAGCGCGAGACGGTGCGGCACTTCTTGCTCGAACGCTTCCTCGATCGCACCCACGCGATCGAGATCCAGACGTGGGAAGCGCAGCCCCTGCAGGTGCAAGATCGCATGGGCCTCGCGGCGCGCATCGCCACCGGCCTCGACCAGAACGAGCTCGATTCCCTGTTCTGCTGGTGCTGCCTTGTCGCCTTCGCCGACGGCAAGTTCCACGAGCACGAGCACACGGCACTGCAGGAGGTCGCCAGGGGTCTCGGTCTACCGGCGGTGCGCGCGCGCATGTTGTTCCATCTGGCCCGCGCCCAGTACCTTGGCGGTCACAAGCGAGGCCAGCGAACCAAACCGGCGGCCGCAGTCAACACTCGCGCGCACGCACTCGATGTGCTCGGCTTGCCGCCCGACGCCAGCCCGGACCAGATCCGCCGCCGGCATCGCGAACTCGTGCGCCGCTTCCATCCCGACACCCAACCCAACCTCGGTCCCGTGGCGCAGCGCGAAGCCACCGAGCGCTTCACCGAGATCCAACGCGCCTACGAAACACTGAGGAACTGAGGAACCAGACACTGAACATGGTCACCATCACTGCCACCTACGAAGGCGATCTCTGCTGCACCGCGATCCACGGACCCTCTGCCGCCAAGCTGCAGACGGATGCACCGAAGGACAATGAGGGCCTCGGCCGCTTCTTCTCGCCCACAGACCTCGTCGCGACGGCACTGGGAACCTGCGTCCTGACGACCATGGGCATCGTCGCACGCCGGCACGGAATCGAGCTGAAGGGCGCCCACGTGCGCGTCGAGAAGCACATGAACGCGACGCCGCGGCGCATCGGCCGGCTCCCGGTCGAACTGTCGATACCGGGCTCGTTCTCACCCGAGCAGAAGAAGCTGCTCGAGTCCGCGGCGCACAGTTGTCCGGTGCACAAGAGTCTGCATCCCGACATCGACGCGCGCATCACGTTCGTCTGGAGCAAGTAGCCGCGTCAAAGGTAGTCGACTGCGCTCGTGTTGGTCTTGAGCGGATGCCACCAGTTGGCAGTCGGGTCCGAGGCCGCGCCCGTCAGTGCCTGCACGTCGCTGATGATGCCGGTGACGAGTCCGACGACAGCGCCGACGGCCGACATCACCGCAAGGGCCACGACGATCGCGCGCCCATCGCAGTCGCAACCGAAGCCGGTGCCGTCCGAAGCTGCGAGGATCACAAAGGGCCCCGCGATGGCACCGACCACGGGCTTCACCAGGGTGCAACCGCCACTGCCAAGGCAGCAAACGGTGAAGGCCAGGACAAGGAGCCACCGGCGAAATTGGCGCATTCGGCAGCAAGCGCAGAGCGGCGCTTGGATGTGCCGGAAGGTGTTCTCGACAAAAACTCGCCTCCGGCCAATCCGCGGTCGCCACCCATCGTCTTGAGAGGCACGATCGATCCATGAGCGAGGCGGAACCGACCCTGAGCGATCTGTTCCAAGCCCACCGACAGGGCTTGGCAGGGGCGGTGCGCAGCGTGCTGGGTGGCTCAGTCGACGCGCACGAAGTGCTGCAGGACGCCTTCCTCAAGTGTTGGCGCAACTGGCAGCAGGGCACGCGGCCGAACGACCCGGTGGCGTGGATCTTCGTCGTCGTGTGGAACGTGGCAGTCGATGCCCGGCGTCGCCGTCAGCGGCAGCCGATCCACGAGACCCTGGACGAGGCTTCGACAGTGACACCCACCACCCTTCCTTCGCCATCGCACGCGCTCGAACAGCGCGAGCACGTAGCGGCCGCGCAAGCGGCGGTCGCCGGTCTCAGTGATCCCGAGCAGCAGGTCTTCTTGCTGCGCGTCAGCGGCGAGCTGACGTTCGAAGCGGTGGCTGAGGCGCTGGCGATCCCCGTCGGCACGGCCAAGACGCGCATGCGCAGCGCGCTGCAGAAGCTGCGTCACACACTGGGAGTCACGCTGGGAGCCACGGCGCGAAGCGAGGAGAACAAGCGATGAACGACAACGACGGCAACTTCTCTGGGCACGAATACACCCCGGCTCACTACAACGCCGCGGAGCGCGACCAGCTCGAACAAGAACTGCTCGAACTGCACTTCGGCTGCCACGAACACCCCGAACGCTTGCAGGCGAGGCTCGACGCCGAGCCCGCACTGCGCGCATTGCAAGCCGACGTGCTGAAGCAGGCGCGCACACTCGAGCGGGCCGTGCGGCCCGAACAGGCGCCACTCGACCTGCGCAATCCGCCGAAGACCACACCGCGCCTGCGCTGGCTGCGTCACCCCGCCGGGCGCTTGCTGACCGCGGCCGCAATCGC
>JBDSBS010000269.1:0-3916 GCA_039921435.1 Planctomycetota bacterium
CTGGTAGGCGCCTTCGCCACCGCCGCACGCCCGGACCTGGTCCGCGGCCTGGCTCTGCTCGCCCCCGCTCTGGGCCTCGTCGGCAACCTCGAACAGCGGCTCGACGACGACGGCCGCATGTTCACCGGCGATGGCCGCGGCTTCGTGGTCGAACCTCGCGTGCTGGCGGACGGCCGCCAACTCGACGAACGCGCCCTGCCAGCCCAGCTGACAGTGCCGACGCTCGTCGTGCACGGCACGGGGGACGAGGTGATTCCGCACCGCCAGAGCGAGCGCTTCTTCGCCGCAATGTCCAATGCGCGAAAGGAACTCTGGCTCGTGCCTGGCGGCGACCACCGGCTGAACACCGTGGCGACCGAGATCTGGCTTCGCCTCGACCGGTTGCTCGGCGAATAGCCCTACACCCATGCGGGCCAGGGCACTTTCCGTGGCGCCTAGATTAGTAGTTGATGCTCCCGGCGACCGCGACCGTGACCGCACCGCCGCCGAGCATCTGGCCGGCCAGGTTGGACGAGCCGCTGGCGTTGACGAAGCGACCGGTGCCGCCGACGTAGGTCACCGCTGCAGCGATCGCGCCCGTCGACGTGTTCAGCGTGCCGTTGAGATTGGCGTGCAGTTGGTCGCCGTTGGCAGCGGTGTAGATGATCGAGCCGCTGACGGCGAGCACGGCGGGGTTGCTCGTCGGTGCGAACGCGACGCTACCGACCTCGGAATAGTTGCCGAGATGGGTGGCGCGTCCACTGCCGACGAAGTCGGTTGGGCTGACGAACTGCGCGGTGCCGCGCGCAGAGTACGGCATGGTCTGGGCTGACGTGTTGCCCGAGAAGGCCAGCACGGTGACTGCGACGCACAGCACGGCGACGAAACGAGTGAGGAGATGGGACATCGGAAACTCTTGGTTGTCTGCATTGCGATGGGATGTTGGCGACCGCGGGCTCGCAGAACGAACCGCCCGCCGCGCCAGGCCGATCGGGGCAACCCTTTCGAGAGCAACCTCGCCGGCCGCCTGCCTTCGTTGCTTGACATGCGAGGCAGGTGAGGGCCCAAGAGCCCGCCTCCTCGCGAGCCTTACGCGCATGTTCCGGATTCGGTTCACCCGCCGGCAGCAACCGACATCTGGACTTGCCTCGACCGGCCGCTCAGCGAGTAGCCTACAACAATGCGCGCCGAAGACCTGCAGACGCCGACCCTGCTGATCCATCTGGACCGGGTGCGCCACAACCTCGCCACCATGCAGCGCCTGCTCGGCGGTGCGATGCAGCGCTGGCGGCCGCACGTGAAGACCTGCAAGGTGCCCGAAGTGCTCGCGATGCTGCTCGAGGCCGGCGTGCGGCGCTTCAAGTGCGCGACGACGCGCGAAGCCGAGGTGCTGCTCGCGACCGCGGCGACTCACGGAGCCGCCATCGACGTACTGTTTGCGATGGCGCAACACGGCGCCAACCTGGACCGTGTCGCCAACCTGGCCGTCGCCCACCCGACGCACCGCTTCGCGCTGCTGACCGAGGACCCGACACACACAGCCTCGTTGCATGCGAACGGCCTCGGCGCCTTCGTCGATCTCGATCCGGGCTACCACCGCACCGGCATCCCGCTCGGCGAACGCACTCGCATCGCCGAAGTCGTGCGCGCCGCCGGCACCAACCTGCGCGGTCTGCACTGCTACGATGGCCATCTGCACAGCGGCACGATGGCCGAACGAACGACTGCAGCGCACGCCGTCTACCGCGAGTTCACTGCGCTGGCGCGCCACCTCGGCGTGAAGGGCGAACTGATCACGAGCGGCACGCCGACGTTCCCCGCGGCCTTGTCGTTCGCCGACTTCGCCAGCTTCGACCACAGCATCAGTCCGGGCACCGTCGTCTACTGGGATGCGCGAAGCAGCAAACTGGGCATCGAGGGGTTCCTCTGCGCCGTCGAAGTGCAGGCCCGTGTGATCAGCCGTCCGACGCCGGGACGGTTCACGCTCGATGCGGGCAGCAAGGCCCTGGACGCGGCCGCCGGGGATCCTTGCGCCGAACTGACCGGCGAGTGGAGAGCCACGGCGCTGACGCCGAGCGAAGAGCACCTGCCGATGTTGGTCGCGACCGGCAGTGCCCCGCCGCACGGTGCAGTCGTGCGGCTCGTGCCGCGCCACGTCTGTCCCACGGTCAACCTCGCCGATGAAGCCGTGCTGATGGACGACGGGCACATCGTCGGCATCGTGCCCGTTCGCGCTCGCGGCCACGAGACGCTGCCTTCGCTTGCAGCCACAGCACTTCCGCTGGAGACTGCCGGGCAGTGAAACCAGACGCAGTGATGTCAGACGCAGTGATGCCAGCCACCGTGATGCCGATGCGACCATGACTCCCGTGCCACCGCCGCTGCAACGCCTCGCCGACCAGATCGACGGTTGGCTCGATCTGCGCTGCCCAGAACGAGCGCTCGAGTTGTTGGGTCCCCTGCTCGCCGATCCCGCCGCAAGGCCGCGTGGCCTGACGATGCGCATCCGCGCCCATGCGAGGCTCGGCCAGTACGTCGAGGCCCTGCAGGACATCGCCGAGCTGCGCGCAGCCAAGCAGGAGCTCGACTGGATCGACCTCACCGAAGCGTGGTGCCGGAAACGTACCGCCGACCTGCGCGGCGCCATTCGTTGCATGGAGCAGCTTTTGAGGCGCAGCCCTCGCTCGGACATCGGCCACTTCAACCTCGGCTGTTACTTGGCACTCGACAGCCAGCCCGACCGCGCCATCGACGAAGTGACGCTCGCCTGCGGCCTGAACGCTGACTTCCGCGACATCGCGCGCGACGAACCCGACCTCGATGGCCTGCGCAAGGATGCGCGCTTTCGGCAACTCGTGCGACAGGAAGCTGCGGCGGACGAAGACGCCCCCGGCGACGACGAAGGGCGCGAGGCTGGGCCGGATCCGACGCTCAACTGATCACGTCCCGACGTGCAGACAGAGCGCGTTCGACATCTGCGGCATCGCGAACGTGATGCCGTCGAACGTCAGATTCGCAGACTGAGCGTGCACGACCTTGCCTTGCCACGCGATCGGCTCGGCCATTCGTGCCGATGGTGGTGCAGTGGATGTGCACTGGGGTGCACTGGGCAGGCGAAGGCGCTACGAGCAGGCCGGCGCAGAGAAGGGCGAGGGAACGCAGACAGGCGGTGTTTGGCAGCGTCATCATGGGAAGGTCCTTGACGCGATATTGCGTTACCCATCAATGATCCGACGCGGGTCCGACCGGACAAGAAAGCCGCTTCTCAGCGCGGCGGCGGCAGTTCGCGGGGTTTCCGCCGACGCACGATGACGAGCGGACAAGCCAGTTCGCCCTTTTGACAGCGCCAAGCCATCCATGCCACCGAACCCCACAGCGACGGGCTCACCGGGGCAGCGCCACGAGCCGAAAAGACGACTCGGAACCGCACCGTGCCCGCGCCACCACGCACCCTCGACGCCCGCGCCGCGCGGCAAGCTCTCGAACGCAACATCCAGAGCGTCGTCGCCATCGAGAGCCATGCCATCGAACCGATCGTCTGCGCGCTGATCGCCGGCGGCCACGTGTTGCTCGAAGGCATCCCGGGCATCGGCAAGACGCTGCTCGCGCGCACGATCGCGCAGAGCATCGACGGCCAGTTCCGCCGCATCCAGTTCACCAACGATCTGATGCCGAGCGACGTCGTCGGCACGTCGATCTGGCGGCCCGATGCCGGTGAGTTCTCGTTTGTGCCCGGGCCCCTGTTTGCGAATCTCGTGCTGGCCGACGAGATCAACCGCACGAGCCCGCGCACGCTGTCGTGCCTGCTCGAGGCGATGGAGAACGGGCGCGTCTCGGTCGAGGGCCGCACACTCGACCTCGGCAACCCGTTCACGGTGTTGGCCACGCGCAACCCGATCGAGTTCCATGGCACCTATCCAGTGCCAGAGGCGGCGCT
>JBDSBS010000270.1:0-3376 GCA_039921435.1 Planctomycetota bacterium
CCATTCGGGCGTGTCGATGACCGAGACCGCGCGCGTGTCGCGCTCGAAGGCGTAGACGACGTGCCGCACGCAGACCCACAACATGACCGCCGAAAAGGCGGTGGCCGTAAGCACGATCAGCCAGCGCAGGGCTGCCTTCACGCGGCCCCTGGCGCGATCGTATAGGATCTCGACACGGATGAAGCCGCCCTCGCGCAGCGTCCAGGCCAGACCGAGAAAGATCGCGGCGGCATTGAGGTAACCCGCAATCTCGTCGGTCACCAGCAGCGACGTCTGGAACTGACGGAGCACCGTCTCGGCGCACACGATCACGAGTATGGCGAAGATCGCAAGAGCCGCGAGCACGCCGCAGGCCTCCGCGATGCGCCCGACCACGCGGTCGAGCGCGCCGCGGTCCGGCGTCGTCGTCGAGGGAGAGGATTGCACAGCCTGGGTCCGCCCGTCATTTGCCGAGGGCGGCCCGGATCTCCTTGAGCATGGCCGTGCCGGTGGGGCCCTGCGCCGCGGCCCATTGCTCCCAGTAGGGCTTCATCCTGTCGATCAGCGCGTCGACCTGCTCCTTGGGCGGTATGAAGAGATCGACCTTGTGCTGCGTCTTCAGCGTCTGGAGATCCTTGGCCTCGTCGCCGAGATTGGCGGCAGTGAATCTCGGCGCGTAATCCTTCGCCACCGCATCGAGCTTGGCGCGCGTGTCGGCATCGAGCTTGTTGTAGGCCTCGATGTTCATCAGCGTGTAGTCGGGGCCGCCGATGTGGATGTCGCCCAGCCATCCCCACTGCACGAACTCGTACCACTTGGCGCCGACCACGTTGAAGCCGGCGGTGATGAACCCTTCGGCGACGCCGCGCTCCATGGCGACCGGCACCTCGGCCGTCGTCAGGCTGACCGACGAGGCGCCGAGCTGCTTCAGCATCTCGGCCTGCTTGCCGTCGGTCGAGCGGATCTTGCGGCCTTTGAAGTCCTCGGTCGTACGAATCGGTTTGCCCTTGCCGAAAATGTTCTGCACCGGCCACGTGTGATAGAAGAGGTTCTTCACACCGGCTTTGGCGAACAGCGGCGTCGTGTACTTGTCGATGATCGGCCAGACCTTCTCGAGTTCCGCGCCGTTACGCACCAGGAACGGCAGGCTGCTGATCGAGGATAGCGGCACCGCGCCCGAGATGAAGCCCTGGTACCCCTCGGCCAGCTGCACCTGGCCGTCGCCCGCGACCTTCACCACCTCGGTCGCCCGGAAGGGCAACTCGCCCGCCGGACGCACGACAATGTCGAGCTTGCCGCCGGTCGCTTTCCTGACTTCCTCGGCGAAGGTGTTGTAGCGCAGCGTGATCGGATGGGTGACGCCGGTCATGGCGTACATGTCCCACTTGGTCGCCGACTGCGCCGTGGCTTGGCCTCCCGCTGCCGCAGCACCGAGCACGCCCAGCACGATGGAACGTCGATTGATTGTCTCCATAAAATCCTCCCTGCACGCTGCTCGATGGCAACTTGGAACCAGCGTCCCATTCCGACGTGAAGCCTGTCAACACGCGCTATCGCATCGCGGTGCGTGAGGCCTCGAAATCGCAGGGAGACGACCTTCGCGCGCCTTGCATCGGCGTTGCCTTGTGCGCATCGATAGCGCTAGACAGGACGAAACGCGAAACGGCACGGAGGAACAACCATGGCACGGCGGAACAGCGGCGATTATGCGGTGGTATGGCCGCGCAGCGCGAAGGCGGTCGAGATCAGGCCACTGGCCACGCGGTTGGACAAGATCGAGGGCAAGACCATCGCCTTCCTGTGGGACGACCTGTTCCGCGGCGACGAGATCTGGCCGATCCTCAAGGGAGAGCTGTCGAACCGCTTCGCCGGCGTGACCTTCATCGACCACGACGCGTTCGGCTCGACGCATGGCGACGAGGAACACCGCGTGCTGGCCGAACTGCCGGGAAAGATCAAGTCGATGAAGATCGACGCGGTCGTCTCCGGCATGGGGTGTTGAGGAAGCTGCACACCCGCCGTGTTGCGGGTCAGCGCGATTGCAGAGCAGGCCGGTGTTCCCACCTCCTCGCTGTGCTGCGAGGGCTTCCTGGGCCAGGCCAAGACCACATCCGTGGGCCTGGGCTACCCGAACCTCGCGCTCGCCACGGTGCCGGGCCATGTCGACGTCCAGACGGAGGCTGAACTCCGGGCAAACGTGCTCGGCACGACAGTCGATCACGTCATCCGCAACCTCACCGGCGATATTGCCCCGGTGCAGGCGACCGTCGATCCCGATCCGCAGGACATCGTGTTCGAAGGCAGCTTCGAGGAGGTCAATCGCCTCTTCCTGGAGAATGGCTGGAGCGACGGCCTGCCGATCGTGCCGCCGACCAAGGACAAGATCGCCGAGTTCCTCGCCTTCACCGATCTGCCGCCCGAGCACGCGATTGGCAAGCTGCTGCCGGACAACCGGCTCGCCACGGTGTGGAACGTCGCGGTGAACGGCGTGATGGCAGGTTGCCGGCCGGAATACATGCCGATCCTGATGGCAGCGGTCGAGGCGATGGCCGATCCACAGTATGGCGTCGAGCATTCCGGCAACACGCCGGGCGCCGAGACGCTGATCGTGCTCAACGGCCCACTGATCAAGCAACTCGGCTTCAACTACGAGCAGGGCGCGCTGCGCGACGGCTTCCAGCCCAACACCTCGATCGGCCGCTTCTGGCGTCTTTACCTGCGCAACGTCGCGGGCTTCCTGCTGCACCAGAACGACAAGGGAACCTTCGGCAACACCTGGCGCGTGGTGCTCGCCGAGAACGAGGACAGTCTCGCAAGGATGAAGTGGCCGACGATGGCGGCCGACATGGGTGCGCCGGCGGCTGAGAGCGCCGTCACCATTTCGCGCTTCACCGGCGGCAACGTCATCGTCTCGGTATTCGGCGACAGTGCGGAGAAACTGCTGCCCTATCTCGGCAATGCTCTCTCGACCCACTCCGGATGGGAGATGGTCTTCACCGTCGGCATGGCGACCGGCACCTACCGGCCGCTTCTGGTGCTCAGTCCGCTGATCGCCGAGACCATCGCCAAGACCATGACCAAGGAGAACGTGCAGAACTGGCTATTCGAGAATGCGCGCATGCCGGCGCACCTGTTCGAGAAATATCTCTGGGGCTGGACCAACCTCGTGCCGGGCAAGCGCACGCTGAACGACTGGGTGCGGCTCGGCAAGATTCCCAAGGTCTTCGCCGGCAACGATCCCAACCGTCTCGTGCCGGTGGTGACCAGGCCCGAGCACATCATGATCGCGGTGTCGGGCGACCCGCTGCGCTCGAACTGTTACCTGTTCGTGCACAACGGCATGCTGGGCTTCCCGACCACCAAGGCCGTGAAGCTGCCTCAGGCATGGCGGACCAAG
>JBDSBS010000271.1:0-4746 GCA_039921435.1 Planctomycetota bacterium
CCGCCGGACTTCTCGGGCAGCGGCGGCCTCAAGTGGCTCGGCGACGATCCGAAAGCGTATGCGCGCAACTACCAGTTGAAGTCGGCCGAGTCGCCCGAGGCGTGGCAGGGGCTCGTCGATCTCTGCGCCGTGCTCGAGCGCACGCCTGTCGACGACCTCGAACGCATTCTGCCGCAGCACCTCGATGTCGACGCGACGCTGTGGTTCCTCGCGGTTGACAATGCACTCGGCGACGACGACGGCTACGCGTCGCGCGCCAGCGACTACCTGCTCTATCGCGATCCGAAGGGGCGCTTTCACCCGATCCCGCGCGACAACAACGAGGTCCTGCTGGCTAGCCGCGGGCGCGGTGGACCTGGCGGGCCTGTCGGTGACGGACCCGGCGCGACGCGCCCGGGAGCACCCGATGGTGGCGCACCAGAGCGCCGCGGCCCACCGCCAGGTGAACCAGGCCCCAGTGCGCCAGATCGAGCCGCGCCGGACGGTGGCCCACCCGGTGGTGGCCCGCCTGGCGGCGCAGGACCCCGCGGCCGTCGCGGCGGCCCCGGCAGCGCCTCGACTTCGCCGCTGCAGATGGAATCGCGCGTCGACCGCCCACTGCTGCACCGCTTGCTCGAAGTGCCGACTTGGAAGCAGCGCTACCTCGCCAACCTGCACGAACTCGCGACGACCGCTCTTGCCGACGAGGTGATCGCTCCGCGCCTCGCTCAGTGGCACGACCTCGCCCACCCGTTCGTGGCGAATGACGTGCACGCACTCTTCGGCTACCAGGCGTTCGAACAGGCGTTCGCGAAGGACGACAACGGCAAGCCGGCACCCCGGTCGATGCTCGGCATCATCGCGCGGCGCCGCCAGGTGATCCTGCAGGACCCAGCACTGCAGGGCAGCTGGCCGAGCCTGTCGGCGCCGGTAACCACGGCCCAACTCGCATCTGACGGCTCGACCCAGCTGACCGTCGCGTGCCGCGCCGATGGCGCCACGATCGCTGCGGTGCGCTTGCACTGCGATCGGGGCATGTTCGGCCGTTTCAGCATCACGGAGATGCACGACGACGGCAAGCACGCCGATGGTGCTTCTGGTGACGGTGTCTACGGAGCCACGCTGCCGGCAGTCCGCGGCGGCACGGCGTGGCGCTTCTGGATCGAGGCAGTCGCCGCCGACTCGGGGCACGTCGATTGCCTGCCGGCGGGCAATGGCGCGTTGCCGTTCGTTTGGAAAGCGCCGGTGAAGAACGGCAAGAAGAAGTGAAGCGCTTGCTCGCTCAGGCGAGCAGCTCGAACGCATCGCTGGCGACGACCTGCCCGTTGATGCGCAGATCGATGCGATGTTTGCCCGGGTAGTCGCGCCGCGTCGTCACGGGCCGCAGCGAGTGCCGCTTGCCAAGCGAACGCTCGCCCAACGCAGCGAGATCGATGGCCCAGCCCTTCCACACCTTGGGCGACGTCGAGCCGTTCGCTTTCCGGTGGTGGATCGCGTAGTCGACGACGAGCTTCTGCGCACGCTTACTCGTCGAGTGCAGTTCGACCGCGAGCTCGATCTCGCCGCCGACCGCGACGCGCTCCGGCCGCACGCGCAACATGGCGGTGCCTTGCAGCTTCTTGCCGATGCCCCAGGCGTCGAGCACGCGCGCATCGCCGCGCTTGACGAGAGTGCGGCTCGCGTGTTTGAGCAGCGCGCGCAGCTCCGCGCCGGCCGCGGGAAGGTGCTGTTCGAGCCATTCGGCGACGATGGCAGGATGGTCCTTGGCGATGTCGTTGAGGTGATTGGCGACGCTGCGCCGCACGTAGTCGCTGACGTCGTGTTGCAGCGCCTCCAACAGCGGCAATGTCGGCGACGGATCGGCGACCAACGCCTTGAGCTGCATGCCCCACGGCAAACGCGGGCGAGAGCCTTCGCTGACGAGTCGACGCACGTGCGGACTCGGATCGTCGAGCCAGCGATGCAAGGTGACAAACGTCAGCTTCGCATGATCCTGGACGAACGGCCGGATCGCGTACTCGGCCGTGTTGCGCTGCGTCATCGCGTGTAAGGCCAACAGCGCGCGGCGAGGATCCGCGAGACCGCGGCGCGCGACGAACTCCGTCATCGGCCAGACGATCCAACCCGCAAGGCCATCTGGTCCCGGCTGCAGCGCCGACAAGTCCACGTCCACACGGGCCGGAGCGAGCGAACGTTCGAGCACGGAGGCGGCATCGGCGAAGACCGGCGGCAACGTGGCTTCGAGCGCCACTGAGACGTGCAGCACGCGCGCCTTGAGTTCGAGCGCATCGAGTCCGTTCGTCGCCAAACGTTCGAAGCGTCGCCGATCGAAGTCCTGCCAAACGCGCTGCAGGTGTTGGCCCGCCGTGCGCACGAGGCCTTCGTGAATCAGATTCTTGAACGGCTCGCCCATGATGACGCGCGCCGGCATCAGCTCGCTTCGGCCACCAACGGCTGCGAGACGAACGAGTGCTCGAACACTTCGCCGCCGCAGACGACCGTCGTGTGCCCTTCGTGCACCGACAGGTCCCAGCGGTTGTTGCGATCGAGCTTGCCTTCGAGTGCTTGCAGCAGGTCCTGCGGAACGCGCACGAGCCGAATCTCGGTGCCGCGGTGGATGCGCTCCTTGGCGCAGCGCTGCACGAGCAGGTCCGGCCGGCGATGTGAATAGATGACGACGCGCTCGGCCAACTTCGCCGCGCGATGCAACCGATCGGCGGCGGGCGAGCCCACCTCGATCCACTCGATGACGCGGCCGTCGGGGGTCTTGACCCACAGTGCGGGTTCGTCGCCGTCGCAGAGTCCCTTGCTGAAGCTCAGGCCTTCCTTGTGTTCGAGAGCGAAGGCGAGCACGCGCGTCAGCAGATAGGGTGCATCCTCCGAGGGATGGCGCGCGACCCGCAAGTCGAGGTCGGCATAGACGCCGCGGTCGACGTCGGCGAGGTTGATCTCGAAGCGATGCAGCATGGCGCTCTTGTAGCGAAGTGAGGGCCGCTTCCCCAGCGCCGCAGGGCTTTGTTTCCGCGCTGCTTCTCGCGCCTCGACCACTGCTACGCTACGCGGCATGCACACCCGCCCCTCGTTGCTGGCGCTCTCGTTCTCTGCACTAGCGGTCTTTCTGCCAGGCCAAACGGCGGCCCCAGTTGCGCCCGCCGCTGCTACCACCGTCGCGCCGCCGCACATCCTGCTCGAGACTGTCGGCCCCGATGGCTGGCGCGTGCGACTTGGCCCCACCAACCTCGGCAGCCTGCTCGAATCCGAGAAGGGTCGCGCGCTGTGGCAGCCCGGCGTGTTGCCGCTGCTCGGCATGTGGCAGCAGTTGGTCGGCGAGGAGAAGGCGTTCGCCGCCTCGCGCGATCGTTTGCTCGGCTACAGCGGCCGCATTCGCGTGGGCATCTGGTTCGATCCCGAAAACGCGTTCACCAGCGTTCCCTTCCAAGCGGCCATGGTCCTGCTGGGTGACGGCCGCACCGACCTCACCGCGTTGGCCAAGGACCTGCACGTTCTGCTGGCGCAGGTGCCAGGCGAGTGGACCGATATCGACGTCGCAGGCGCGAAGCTCTCTCTGCGCAGCGATGGTTCGAGTGCGGTGTCGACGCCGCTGGTCGAAGGCAACAGCATCGTCATCGCCAGTTCGACGGCGGAGAGAATGGCCACCACGTTGCGGCTCGCTCGCGGGCTCGCGGCGACCGCCGGCGACAAGCCACCGGCACCGACCACGCCCGCGCTGCGCATCGACGTCGACCTCGCCGCCATCATCGGCATGAGACTGGGCAGGGAAGGGCGGGACGAGAGCCTGCTCATGAAGGCGCTCGGCCTCGACAGTCTCGGCACGCTGCAGTTCACCGTCGACACCGCCGGACCACAGGTTCGCCTAGAGTTGGCGCAGCAGTTCCGCAGCAAGGACCGCGGGGTGTTCGCTGCGCTCTTGCCCGCCGCGACGAGCGTTTCTTCACTGCGTCACGCGGTGCCTGCCGGCCCTGGTTCGTGGAAGGTCGGCCACTTCGACTTCGCTGCGCTCTACTCAGCAATCGAAGCCGCCGTCGTCGCCTCCGAGAGGAGCACGGCGGAAGAGTTTCGCGCCGAGGCCAAGAAGGAGATGGGTGTCGACGTGCGCGACGACCTGCTCGCCCACATGACCGACGAAGTGCTGTTGCTCACCTCGCCACTGGCCGGACTCGACTCACCCGATCAAGTGACGTGGACGTTCGCCGTGCGCTTGCGCGACGAGGCGAAGTTCAAGAAGGGCCTGTTCGAGGCGCTGCCCAACGCCAAGCCGTTCTTGCAGCGCGAGGCAACCGAGAAGGTCTTGGACATCGAAGTGCACCGCTACGGCGGCATGGCTGGCTACGACATCTACATCGCGGTCGGCAACGGCGTGTTCGTGCTCGCCGGCGGGCGCGACGCCGAAGCGCAGGTGGCGGCGCTGCTGAAGGTCGCGAAGACACTGCCCGCGGATGCGACGATGCCCGAAGGTACACCGGACGGCTTCGCCAACCTGAAGCGCTATCTGCCACCCGGCACGAACGGGCTCGCCGTGGGCGACATCGACGCGATCGCCGCCATGCCGACCGAATGGTGGCTCACCGGACTCGAAGGGCTGCTGCCGTTCCCGCTGGACGAAGGTGCGGTCGACCCCGAGCAACGCGATGCCGTGCGCACGCTGCTGAAGCAGCACAACCTGAACCTGCTGCGCACTGCGACGGGTTTTGCCGACACCACCTGGCGCTGGCGACTGTTCTGGTAGCCGCGGCTACCGCGGCACCG
>JBDSBS010000272.1:0-12898 GCA_039921435.1 Planctomycetota bacterium
CGCCTGGTTCGGCATCGACTGGCTCGTGTTCACCTTCCTCGGCGACCTCGTGTCGTCGTCCAGCGTGCTGCGGGTGCTCGGCGGGCTCACAACTCTCGTGCTCGCTTGGTTGCTCTTCCCGCTGGTCACCGCCGCCTTCGTCGCCTTGTTCCTCGACCGAGTCGCTTGCATCGTCGAGGCCCGTCATTACCCAAACCTGCAAGCCGCACCAGGATTGCCGTGGTTGCAGGCCATCGCCTGCAGCCTCAGGTTTCTCGCCGTCATGCTCGCCGCCAACCTGGCTTTGCTGCTCTTGCTGTTCTTCCCGGTCGCGTATCCGATCGGCTATTTCGCGGTCAACGGTTGGCTGATCGGCCGCGAGTACTTCGAACTGGTCGCGCTGCGCCGACTGACACCGGCAGCAAGTCATACCTTGCGGGCACGGCACTCGGCGGAGTTGCTGCTGACGGGCGTCGCGTTGACGTTCCTGCTGACGTTACCACTGGTGAATCTCGTGATTCCGATCCTTGCCACTGCCGTGATGGTGCACCGCATCGAACACTGGCGGCGCGAGCCGGCTCAGGCCGGCGGCGGATAGAGCACGACGGGGACGTGTGCGTGTCGCAGAACCTGTTCGGCCACCGACCCGAGCAGCAACCGCCGCAGCCCCGAACGACCGTGCGTTGCCATCGCGATGAAGTCGGCCGACTCGGCGTGGGCATGTTCGACGATTGCGCGCGGCACATCGGCAGCATCGAGCACCACTGTGTCCTTGCAGAGATCGCGGCCAAACTCGTCGGCAAACTCCGACAACGTCTTCTCCCAGTCTTGCCTGATCTGTTGCCGATCCGGATACACCGCCATGATGCCGCCGCCCGTGGGCTCGAACGGCAGGTCTTCGAGCACAGCGATGAGCCGCACTTGCAGTCCCAGTTTCTTGGCCAGCGTTCGCACGGGAGCAAACGCCCGCTTCGACTCGATCGAGAGGTCCGTCGTCAACACGATACCTGACATGAACTGTCTCCTGAGTTGGCGTTGGCGTGGTGCGCCGCGAGTGGCGACCGCCGGCAGCACAACCTTCGTAGAGCATCGTATCCATGGGGCGAATGGGCCATTCGCCAATGGGCCACCGCCTTCAGCAAAGCCACGCGAAGTCCGTATTGCCACCGCTGAGCACCATGCCGACGCGCTTGCCGCGCAGCTCTGGTGCGATCGCGCGCAACGCCGCAAGCACGCTCGCCGCACTCGGCTCGACGACGATCTTCATGCGCTCGACGAAGAACCTTGCGGCGGCGACCATGGCCGCTTCTTCGACCGTGACGATGCGCACGGCGTGTTGCCGCAGCAGTCGGAAGTTCGGCTCGCCGAGCCCGGTCATCAGACCGTCGGCCCAGCTCTTGGCGCCGTCGACGCGCGGCTGGCGCACCCCGGTGGCCATCGAACGCGCCGCGTCGTCGACGGCCTTGGGTTCGGCACCGAGCAGCATGGCGTGCGGCCGCAGCGCGCGCACCGCGACCGCGGTGCCGGCACACAGGCCACCGCCGCCCACCGGCGTGATCACCACGTCGAGCGCGGGCACGTCCTCGAGCAGCTCCAGCGCCGCCGTGCCTTGACCCGCGATGACGAACGGGTTCTCGAACGGGTGCACCATCGAAGCACCGCGCTCTTGCTGCAGGGCTGCACAGACCGCGTCGCGGTCGGAGGCCTTGCAGAGGCGGACCTCGGCGCCGTAGCCGCGCACGGCGGCGACCTTCACCGCAGGCGCGGTCTCCGGCATGACCACGGTGCACGGAATGCCGCGCTTCCTCGCCGCGAAGGCGAGCGCGGCCCCGTGGTTGCCACTGCTGTGCGTGATCACCCCGCGCTGCGCTTCGGAGTCTTCGAGCGCAAACACCGCGTTGCAAGCACCGCGAGCCTTGAAGGCGCCAACCTTCTGCAGGTTCTCGCACTTGGCGAACACCGCTGCGCTGAGCTCGCGGTCGAGCGTAGCGGACGTCAGAACCGGCGTGCGGTGCACGTGGTCGCGAATGCGCGCCGCGGCAGCTCGGATATCGGCAAGGGTGGTCACATATCCCACTGTAGCGGTATCGCCTCTCTCGAGACGACTACCGCACTCGTCGCGGTCGTCACTGCTGCTGCACGCGCAATCGGCCGTTCTTGCGGTCGACGTCGTAGACCTTGTTGCCGAGCGGCATGCCCTGCAGCTTGAAGTCGATCGCTTCGCCGAGCGGATCGTCCTGCACCTCGCCGTAGCGGATGGCGAAGCCGCAGGCGATGCGGAAGATGTTGTCGAGCACAAACGAGTGCAGGTAGAGGTCGACGCCGCGGTAACGCGAGCCCATGCCCGTCTCGGGGTGATAGTGCTCGAACGAGTTGGCCTCTTCCGAGCCCTCGGTCTGTCCGCTCAACATCGACACCGTTCTCTTGAGCAGATCGCCCGCGAGCTTCTGCGCGCGTTTGTTGCCGCGCTCGGCCCAGTAGGTGAGCCCTTCGAGGATGTGTGCGTTGATCATCGGCCAGGTGCGCCCGTTCCACGGACAGCCCTTGCGCGTACCCTTCCAGCGCCCGGCCGCGTCGTAGGTCGAATCGCTCATCGCAATGCTGGGCACGGGATACTTGCCCCAGAACTCACTGCGGTCCGACAGCGTGTCGAGCATGCGGTCGACCTGCTTCTGGTTCGGGATGTCGGTCGCGAGCGGATAAAAGCCGACGGCCGCCTTGACGTTCGTCTTGCGCCGATTGTCGGGATCGAGGTCCATGAAGAGACCGGCCTTCTCGTCCCACATCTTCTTCCGGATCGTGTCGAGGATGACCTCGGCCTCGGCCTGGAAGCGGTTGGCCATGGCCTTCTCCTGGATCTCCTCCGCGACCTTGTGCAGCCACTTCACCATGCGGTAGCGGAAGACCGACGCGTCGATGCCCTTGAGTCGGAATTGCTCCGTGAACTCGATGGCGCGGTCGGCCTTGTCGTCGACCACAGTGTAGCGGCGCGAGAACTCCTGACCCGCTTCGAAGTGATTGACGATGTCGGTCAGGCCACTGCCTTCCGGATCGCGGTTGTTGGCGAGCCACTTCACGTAGCGCTGCATCGCCATCAGCACGGCCTTCTTCGTGGCCTTGTCGGGATGCATGGCATCGAGCGACTCGAAGCCACCACCCCAATCGGCGTGATAGAAGTCAGCCACGTTCAAGCCGCTCATGTAGACGCGGCCGGGCACTTGCCCATTGTGGTGGATGTTCTCGAAGAACAGCTTCAAGCAGCCGCGCGCCAGCGTCGGATCCTGCAACCAACGCGCCTCGCGCATGATCGCCGGTGCACTGAAGCTGGTCGGCTGATGGAACGGTCCATTGCCTTCGCAGACGCCTGCGGACGAGAACAGGCCCGCGCCGTGCGGCTGTCGCAGCAAGTAGAGCAGTTCGAAGCGGTGGCGAACCACACGCTCCATTTCCTTGCTGTCGCACTGGAAGCGCGGCACTTTGTCCCAGAAGGCCTGGTAGCCGTTCTCGTCCTTGGCGTCCGGGCGACGGGCGCGGAAGTTGACTCCCTTGCCCTTGAACACGACGTTGGCTTCGAAGCGGTGCGCCGCTTTGCCACCCGCCTTCAGCGCGATCGGGCGGAACAAACCCGCGTAGACCCGCGACCCGGCGACGATCGGGCTCGGCTTTTCCATTGGCCGCTTGGCGCGCGGCGTCGGCATGCCGCCCATCTCGAACCACGGCGTCTCTTCGAAGTCAGGGCGATCACTGCCGCCCTCGGCAAAGAACGCCTGCAAACAGCGCGCGCCCTTGCTGTCCGGACTCGAGTAGTGAATGTCCGCGGGCACCTCGGGCAAGTCGCCTGTCTTCAGCATGCGACGAATGCGGAAGCTGTCACCCTCGAGCGAGACGGGCTCCCCCTCCGGGTCCGTCGTCGTCCACAGCACGACCGTGATCTCCCGATCCGCTTTCGCGCCGTTGTGCAGTTCGAGTTCGCTGACGAATCGGTCGTCCTGCGTGATGAACCGGCGCTCCACGACCTTCAGGCCACCGGGTTCGTCGAAGGAGACGACGAGCTTGCCGTGTTCCGCCAATGACTGCCGCCACAGCATCGCGAGCGGCTTGCCATCCGCGATGAAGGACAGGAAGTAGACCGAGGGCACGATCGCATTGGCGATGTTGGCCTCGTCGGCGAATCCCGGCTCCTGCAAGAAGCGCGGGAAGCGCGGCGCATAGAGGCAGTAGCCACCACCGGCGAGCGCGGACTTTTTCTTCTGATTCATTCCAGAGTCCCAATGCGAGGGCGTGTGTTCCCTCCAGGGCCAGAGATCACCGTTTCGCCCAACAGAAAACTGTTCTTAATGTTATCGCGTCCGCTAAAGTAGCTTTTCTAGTAGTGTTATGGCGGTATTGGCGGACTGCGACGGAGCGCTCAATAGTCCGGTCAAACCGGACAATCGGCGGACTTCGAAGCGCATCTTGATGAGTGCAATGGCACAGTCAAGGGCTTTCCCGCCCAGCCGACCGTGGCGTGACTGCTCTTATCCCCCGCTGTCGCCTACACCGCGAGGAACGCCCAACGTGCGCCATGGATCGTCGAGGTCGACGCCGCCCGCACGGGCCTCAGCGGCACGCAGCACCGTCGCCAACAGCCCCGTCAATCGACGGCGCGTGAAGGCTTCGATCCGGTCGCGCGAACAGCCGTTCATCGCGCGGCCTGACACACGAAGCTCCACCATCTCGGTCAGGGCTCGAGCCAAGGCGTCGGCATTCGTAGCCGACACGACGACACCCGCATTGAGATGTCGGATCAGGTCGGCGCCATCGCCAGGCGGCAATGCCGCCAATACGGGTCGCTCGCTGGCGAGCGCTTCATAGAGTTTGCCCGGCACGACGAGCGCGCGTTCCCCCGCGGGAACGCCGTGCAGCGGAACGAACACCGCATCTGCGCAGTTGAGCGCCGCAGTCGACTGCCGGTGCGACACGTAGCCGTGCAAGTGAACGACGCCTTGGATGCCGAGCCTTTCGATCAGAGCTCGGTGCGTCGCGTCTACATTGCCAAAGAGCTCCACGGCCAAACGCGCATACACCGACGGTGAACGTTCCGCGAGCAACGCCACGGCGTGCAGCAAGTAGAAGCCGCTGCGACCGAGCGGCGCGATCTGGCGATGCCGATGACGAAGCAGCCGATTGGCAGTGAACCCCTCGGGCGCGTCGGCCGGGTGGAAGGTCCCCATGTGCACGAGCCGGAAGCGATCGTCGCGCTCGGATGATTGCTGCGGCTCGACGGCAAAGTCCTGCTCGTCGAAGCCGTTGGGAATGACGACGGTACGCGCGGGGTCGGCACCGAGTTCGACGTAGGCGAGTTTGGCTTCGGGCACGTTGGCAATGACGAAGTCCGCGCGCGTGAGAGCCCTCCGCATGTGCGCGAGGTCGGCTCGCGCGTGCCATCGAGTGCGGTAATACCGCCATCCGTCCAACGCCCAGGGATCCCGCAAATCGAGCACCCAAGGCAAGCCCAGCTCTCGCTGCAATCGTTCACCGATGCGGTAGCACCCCCACGGCGACAACGTCGTCACGAGCACGGTCGCCTTCTGCTCCCGTGCGACCACCAAAGCGCGCTCGCTGGCCGCCCAGGCCCACTCGTCCTCGTCGAGCGCAAAACGCAGCTTGCGGCGTAGACGCAAGCCGAACGGCACCGAAGCGGGTTGGTCGACTCGAACGACAGTGGCCGCAGCATCCGACATCAACGTCGCGTCGTCCGTCGGCGCATTCCGATTGTGCAGATCGGCGGCCACGCTGAGCACGATGGGTTCGATACCGTACGTGGGCAGATACTTGCAGAACTTCGCGAACCGCTGCGTGCCAGCACCACCCTTGGGCGGGAAGTAGTAGGCGACGACGAGGGCGCGCGTCACGCCCGCCTCCCGACCCCCCGCCGATCGCCCAGTGCCAGCGTCGAACACTGCGGGTCCGGGCAGCGGTTCTTGTTGCGTGCGCGGCAGTCGATTCGCTTGCGCAGGCGCACGCGGAAGCGGTGCCACCAGTTCGCTCGCGCCGGGTCCTGCAACAACAAGGTCGGCATCGGCAGCATGTGCCCGTAGCGCTCGCCCCACTTCGCCATCAGCCACTTCGACGCACGTTCGTAGTGCACATCGAGTTTGCCCGACGACAGGTGCACGAGCGGAGCGTCGATGGCGACCGTGCGCAGGCCGCGCGCTTCGGCCTCGAAGCAGAGATCCGCGCCATAGCAGTGAAAGCCCGGCACCTCTTCGCAAAAGCGCAACCCCGACGACTTGCGCAGCGCAATCAGCACCTCGTCGACGGCGAGCACGTCGTGCGGCAACGACGACCAGTAGCAGTGCCCATTTGGATCGTAGATGTGGCCGTGGAAGCGGCCGGAACGCTCACAGCCGACGATGCCGGCCACAGCAACATCTTCGTCGAGTGCGGCGAGCGCTTTCGTCAACCGCTGCCAGAACCCGTCCGGAAACAGCACGTCTTGGTGCACGCAGACGATCCACTGCGCATCGAGGCGCTCGATGCCGTGATTGAGCCCCTGGGCCGCATTCCAACCATGTCGGTTGGGTTCGACCATGAGCCACTCTGGAAATGGCTGGGCCTGGTCCCGCAGCGACGCCTGGCAGGCGTCGAATTGAGCCCGGTCGTTGACGAGGCTCAGGAAGGCGAGGTCGGACAACTCGTAGCCACCTCGGCGCGCAGCCGATCGAGGACCGTGGTGAGTTCCACCGGCAGCGGATCGTTCAGCTCGAGCAGTTCATCCGTCGTGGGATGGCGCATCGAGATCCGCTGCAGATGCAGGAACAGGCGCTGCAGGCCATACCGCTGGCGATACACCGCATTGATCCTACCCTTGCCGTGCGTCGTGTCGCCAAGGATGTGGCGGCCGGAATGGTTGGCGTGGCGTCGGATCTGGTGGTAGCGCCCCGTGAAGATGCGGCACTGCACGAGTGCACAGCGGCCAAACGCCTCGACGAGCGTGAACTCGGTGCGCGCTTCGCGCTGCTTGTCTTTGTCGTCGGTCAAGGCGCGATCGCACGTCCAGGTGTCGCCAAGGTCGCGAATGCTGCCGGGCCAGCGCATCAGGGCAAGGTATTCCTTGTGCGCCTCGGGGTCGGACAACGACGCCTGGAGCGCTGCTGCCGCTTCCGACGAGAAGCCGAACAGCAGGATGCCCGACGTCGCGCGATCGAGGCGATGGAACGGATAGAGGAACTTGCCGAGCTGGTCGCGCACCGTCTGCAGTGCAGCGGCAGCGTTCGGATGGTGATCGTCGCGGTGCACGAGCAGGCCACTGGGCTTGCTGACCGCCACGAAGTCCGCGTCTTGATGCAGCACCGGCAGCGGCGGGTGAGCTGCTTCGCCAGACTCCGTTGGCGGCCCGGCAATCGGCGGATCGGTGGGCAGGTCGGACATCAGGGGCAACGATTGGAGCATCGCCCGCCTGGAACACAACCGTGAGCCGAAGACAGCGACACCGCATGGCGCTACACCAAGGGCCTTGAACGTCTGGACCTTCCTCGCAAACGCCGCCGCCACGGCGCCACGGCGCCAGGCCCTGCGCCAGGGCTACCGCGTGCTCGACTACGGCAGCGCGCTGCAGGCAGCTACTCGCCTTGCCGCCACATTGCACGCCCGCGGCGTGCAGCCCGGCGATCGCATCGGCTGTTTGATGCACAACGACATCGACCACTTCGTGGCCTACTTCGGCGTCGCTGCAGCGGGCGCAATCCTCGTCTCCCTCAACACCCGGCTCGCGGCCGAAGAGCAGCGGGCGATCCTCAACCACAGCGGCAGCGTGATGTTGCTGCACGACGCGGCCCACCAAGAACGCGCCGCCGAACTCGCCGGCCCAAAGCTCAGCTCTCTGCGTTGTGGTGCCGTGCTCGTCGCCGATGCCATTGCCACCGGCGAACAACGCGGCTCCCCCGTGACCCTGGCCTCGGCCGATCAACCGGCGCAGCTCTACTACACGAGCGGCACGACGGGCGCTGCGAAGGGCGTGGTCTTGACCCACCAAAACGTCTGCACGCACGCACTCGCAGCGATTCAGGAACTCACCCTCTCGGCCGACGACCGCTGGGCCCACATCGCCCCGATGTTCCACCTCGCCGACGCGTGGGCGACGTTCGCCATCACGGCCGTTGGCGGCACGCACGTGTTCCTGCCGCACTTCACGCCCCTGGGCGCCCTCGATCTGCTCGCCCACGAACGCATCACGATCACCAACCTCGTGCCGACGATGCTCAACCTCATGGTGAAGGAGCCGAGTGCGAGCGCTCGCGACTACTCGCTGCGGGTGATGCTCAGTGGTGGTGCGCCGATTGCGCCCGACGTCGTGCGGCGCATCCTCACGACGTTCCGTTGCGACTACGTGCAGACCTACGGCATGACGGAGACGAGTCCCTACCTGACGCTGGGGCTGCTCACGCCCGAACTGCAGCGGTTGCCAGCCGAACAGCAGCTGCGCTGGAAGTGCAAGACGGGGCGGCCGTTCGCCGGCATCGAGCTGAAGGTCGTCGACGAATACGGCGTTCTGGTGCCTGCCGACGAGCGTTCGGTCGGCGAGATCCGCGTGCGCGGTGCGACTGTGACACCCGGTTACTGGCAGAACCCCGAAGCGACGGCGGCAGCGTTCGACATCGACGGGTATCTGTGCACTGGTGACCTCGCCACCATCGACGCGCACGGCTATGTCGACATCGTCGATCGCATGAAGGACGTCATCAAGACGGGCGGCGAGTCGGTCTACTCGGTCGAGGTCGAGAACGTGCTCTACGCTCATCCGGCGGTGCTCGAGTGTGCCGTGTTCGGCATGCCCGACCCGACCTGGGGCGAACGCGTGACCGCGGCCGTCGTGCTGCGTCCCAGCGAGAACACGGCGGCCAGCGAGCTCATCGCGTTCTGTCGCGACCGCATGACACACTTCAAGGCGCCGAAGGACGTGCGCTTTCTGACGACGCTGCCGCGCACTGGATCGGGCAAGGTCCAGAAGCGGGTGTTGCGAGATGGCACAGCCCTGCCGCGCGATCTTCCCGATCCGTAACCATGCACTGCTTCGCGCCGGTCTCGCGCCGGTCTCGCGCCGGTCTCGCGCCGGTCTCGCGCCGGTCTCGCGCCGGTCTCGCGCCGGTATCGCGCCGGTGTCACGCCGGTGGGCAGCAACCGGCAGCAACCGCCTCGCAGGTATACTCGGGCGATGCGCAGCGTCCCGGCGATCCTGTTCTACTGTCTTGGCTCGAGCCTCGCCTGGGCGCAGGACAACGTCGATCGCCTGGTCGCTCAGCTGCACGACGACCGTCACCGGCTCGCTGCTCTGAAACGAGTTGTCGAGGTAGGCGCAGCCGCTTTGCCTGCGTTGATCGCCGACCTCGAACGGCACATGGATCGCGGCGACAACGACGCTGCAACACACGTCTTGCTGGCCATCGAACGGCTTGGCAGCGCCTCGGCACCGGCCGCCAAAGATCTCAGCCAGCGTTTGGCGGCGATCTCTCCCGAGTTGCTCGTTCCGATGCTGCGGGCCATCGGTTGCATGGGGCCTGCCGCCATGCGCGCGGCACCCGACTTGGTCGAAGTCGTCAAAGACATCAAGACGCCGATTGGCAAAGAGCGGCAGGAGTGGGAGCTGGCCGTGCAACGGTTGACGTTCGAAGGTGTCGCACGAGACGAGATGGTGGGCATGCTCGGCGAACTGGTGCCTGCCTGCGTCGTTTCGCTGTGGATCGCAGAAGACCCACGGCGCGGTGAGGGTCTAGTCAATGCTCTGCTCGCCGCTCATCGCTCCGCGCTCGGCTCCCGCTGGCAGCTCATGGTCGAAGAAACCGCCCTCGCGTTGGTTCGCACGACGAGCGATCCCGTGCAGAGAGAGATCGTTTGGGGCCATCTGCTCGGTTACCACGATCCCGTGGTTCGTTTCGATGCTGCCACAGCACTGCGACGTGACCCTGGGGCTGCGATCACGGCCGTGCCTGCGTTGATGACAGCCCTCGGCGACACCGAACGCGGCGTCTTGCGCGAAGTGATGATCACACTCGGGTTCTTCAGCGACGAAGCGATGGCCGCGCTGCCGCTGTTGGCCAAGTGGCGGGCGAACCCTGACGTGGAGCTGCGCCACATTGCCGCGGCGACCAGCCAGAGCATTCGCGGCAATCTCACTGCGGCGCCCGCCGCGGTGGCCGAACTGCTCGATGGTGGCAAGGACGAGGCAGCCCGCGTGATGCAGCGCATTGCCACCTTCGGTCGACATGCCACGGCGCACCTCGAGGCGCTGCGCTCCACGGCGACGGCTGAGCTGCGCGATCGCTGCAACGAAGCACTCGCCGCCTTGGACCGCTGAGCCTCTACGGCCAAGAATCGTCAACGCCTTCACGATTCCAGGCTGCAGAGCTCACGTCAGGTTGCGGGCAGAGCCCGCGTTGGGGCCAAGCCGGCCCGCGCGCGTCAATCGCGCCGCAGCACGACGATGCGGTTCGTATTGGTGCCGCTCTTGTTGTTGTCGACACCCCAGCAGTTCGCCGTCTTCGTGAACTCCTGCGCGTTGACCATGACCAGCTCGGGCACGAAACCGACACTGCTCGCACACGGCACGACGGCCTCCTCGAGCCGCACCTTGCCTTTGCGGACTTCACCGACTTCGAACGCGACGTAGCCACCGCGCCGCACGACGCGGTGCAGCTCGACGAACACCTCGCGCATCGCAGCCTGCCACGCCTCGACCGTGCGCGCCATCGTGATCGGCACGGCCTTGGCGTCGATGCCGCAGAACCAGCAGCGCAACCAGTTGTCGTCGGCGTACTGCACGACGTCGAGGAACGGCGGCGATGTGACGACGAGTTGCACGCTGCCATCCGCCAGTCGGGGCATCGACGACGCAGGTCCTGTGATCAGCACGGACTCAGGTGCATGTGCCGTGGCCCCACGCTGCCACAGCGGGCTCACGTCCCGCAGCAGCCCAATCGACTTCTTCTTCAGGATCGCCTTCACATCGCGCGCCGGTGGCACCTGGTTGCGCTTCTCGTTGATCTTGCGCTGCGCCTTGGCCGACGTCGCCTGGTTGGGCGGCAGCGTGTAGACCGAGAAGAAGCCTGGGCTGTGACCCGTTAGGCGATTGACGGCGACCATGCGGATCCACTCGTCGACTGCATCGAGCGTGCCGTTCGCGGCCTTGGCCAACAGCAGTTCGCGCAGCGCGCAGATCGAACGCAGCGTGTCCGGATGGAAGAACACGAGCAGGTCGGGATCGAGTTCGCCGTCGCAGCGGAGTTCGAGTGCATCGATGCGCGCGCCGATGGCCGCGAGCGGCGGCGGGCAGAGCCGCGGTTGCACGAGCATCGTCGACAGCGGATTGACGTCGTTGCCACACGCCACGCGGTCGCGCAGAGCGGCTTCGAGCGGCGTCGTGCCGCGTCCCATGAACGGATCGAGCACGCGATCCCCTGGCTTCGACAGGCGTTCGATGAAGAACGCCGGCAGCGACGGCTTGAAGCACGCGCGGTAGCTGACTTCGTGCAGGCTGTGCCCCTCGCGCTGCGCCGAGGTCCAGAACTCGTTGGTGAAGGTCGGCACACGTTCGCCACCCGCGTCGAGTTCGCCGCAGAGCGTTCGGGCGCCGAAGACATCGAACTCCCGCAGCTCGCCTGCGAGGTTGCTGACGGGTGTACGCAAGGGTTCGCCAGCGGTCTCGGTCACTTCCGCATGGGAACGCGTCGCTGCCACCAGATCAACCAGCAAGGCATCGAGCGTGCAGCCCTCCGACACCGGGCGCCGACGGCGCCGACCATGCCGCCCACCCATCCTGGCCCTGGCGCCGCGCGCCCGTAAGATCCCCGCCCCCTCCGGCTGCTTCCGGCTGCTTCCGGCTGCCCATCCATGTCGATCCGTCGCGAAGGCCCCGTCACCGAACGTCTGCTCAGGCTGCTGCGCGAGCACGCCGGCCCCGATCCTGCCTACACAGGACCCCTCGACGAGCCGATCGCGCCGCACTCGACGCTGACGCGCCGCCAAGCCGTCGGTCTGTTCGAATCCGCGATCCAATCGCGCCTGCAGGACCTCCTGTCGCGCGAACTCAAGGACAAGGGCATCAGCTACTACACGATCGGCAGCAGCGGCCACGAGGCGAA
Organism: Planctomycetota bacterium; assembly: GCA_039921435.1. Lineage (GTDB taxonomy): Bacteria > Planctomycetota > UBA1135 > UBA1135 > UBA2386 > DASVAL01. Next base: position 12,099 of record JBDSBS010000272.1, read on the forward strand.
CGCGATCTTCGGCGAACTGCTCGAGACCACCGACGCGGCGTTCTTGCACTACCGCAGCGGCGCCTTCATGGCGGCGCGTTCGCGCAAGGGCCGCGGCGAGACCCCGTTCTTCGACGCGATGCTGTCGTTCTGCGCGTCGGCCGAGGACCCGATCAGCGGCGGTCGACACAAGGTGCTCGGCTCACCGACCCTGCACGTGCCGCCGCAGACGAGCACGATCGCCAGCCATCTGCCGAAGGCGGTTGGGTTTTCTATGGCCTTGCGGCGCTTGAAGCGATTGGGCATCGAGCCCTCGTCTGGCGTGCCTGTCGACAGCATCGTCTACTGCAGCTTCGGCGATGCATCAGTGAGCCACGCGACCGCGCAGGCGGGCTTTCACGCCGCGAGTGCGGCGGTGCTGCACAGCCAACCGTGTCCGATCCTGTTCGCGTGCGAGGACAACGGCATCGGCATCTCGGTGCACACGCCCGCCGACTTCGTCGTACGCGTGCTGCGCAATCGGCCAGGCATTCGCTACTTCCCGTGCGACAGCCAGGACTTCCCGGGCGTGTGGGCAACGGCGCAAGCCGCCGTCGACTACGTGCGCACGCAGCGCCGCCCCGCGTTCGTGCACACCAAGACCGTGCGCCTCATGGGCCACGCGGGTTCGGACGTGGAGACGAACTACATGCCGCTCGAGCAGATCGAACAGAACGAACGGCGCGACCCGCTGCTCGCCTTCGCCGACCTGCTGTTGAAGAGTGCTTCCATCGGCAAGCGCGAACTGCAAGCCCTCTACGACGACACCGACCAACGCCTGC
>JBDSBS010000273.1:0-2686 GCA_039921435.1 Planctomycetota bacterium
CGTGTGCGGCGGCGGCCGTCGCGGCGGCCATGGCACGGTGGTCGCGGTGCGCTTCGCCAGCGTGGAACGAGTACAACGTGCGCGGCTGGACCTCGCGCATGACCGCGACGATGCGCTCGGTCAGCGCGTCGAGGTGTTCGGGAAGGTCGCCGTCGGGCATGTCCCAGTGGCGAGGCGCCGAGACGCCAAGCCGCGAAAGCGCCTCGATACCTTCCTTGCGGCGCACGGCGCGGATGTCGTTCTCGCGGCTGCCTGGATCGCCCTTGGCGCCGTCGGTCGCGTGCACGACGGTGACGGCGTGACCGCGCGCGGCGTGCCACGCCAGCATGCTGCCAGCACCGATGACCTCGTCGTCGGGATGCGCGGCGAGCACGAGCACGGGGCCAACCAGCTGGTCCCTCGGCAACAGCGGTGAGAACAGGTGCTTCATCGGAGGCGTCGGTAGAGGTCGAGGTGGCGCTGCGCCGAGATCGCGATCGTCGGCAACTCGGCAGGGATCGCGGCGCGTTGCGCGGCGAGCCGGGCCGGGGAACCTACCAGCTCGCGCAACACCTTCGCCAATCCAGCCAGCGGCGTGACCACGACGCCGGGCGTGCCGGCCCGTTCGGCCAAAGCCCCTTGGTCGGACACCACCACCGGCACGCCGTGCGCGAGCGCTTCGTCGACGACGAGGCCGTAGGTCTCCTGACACTTGGACGGAAACACCGCAAGGTGCAGGTCGCGCGCCGGGTGGCGTTCGGCGGGCGTGTAGGCATTGCGGCAGACGACCTTCATGCCCTTGCGTTCGTGGCGGTGCACGTGGTGCAGCACGTCGCCGTCGTAGACCCGTCCCGACAGTCTCAGTTCGCACGGCAACCCGACCAACGCGTCGACAAGCTCGACGATGCCCTTTTCGCGCACGAGCCCACCGAAGGAACCGACGCGCAGCAGCTCACCCGTGGCGGGCGGCGCGGCGCGCTGGGCGGGAGCCACGGCGCGCAACAAGCCGTGCGGGATGACTTCGATGCCGCCTTCGTACGGCAAGCAGTCGCGCACGAAGCGTGCGGCCGTCTCGCTCGGGGCGGTGCAGGCCGCCGCGAGAGCCACTTCGGCCCGCAGCAGGCGATCGCGTTCGACCAGGGCCTTGGCCACGGACTGGGGAGCCTGCTGCAGCGCGTCGTTGACGCAGGTGACACACGGCGTGCGATCGATGCCCGTCGGGCACTTCACACCGCCCGCGGGCAACCGGAAGTAGCGCGCACACGTCACCCACAGATCGTGGAACGTCATTGCGAACGGGATGCCTAGATCGCGGCAGATGGCGGCGCCGCCGGCACCGAGCGAGGCCATCGAGTGCACGTGCACGACATCGGGACGCTCGCGTTCGAGCAGGGTGCGGACCAGCGCCAGCAGGCGCGGTCGCACGAAACCGTGGCGATCCCATTCGTCGGCCCGCTTGAAGAAGCGGTGCACGACGACGCCCTCGTGCGACTCGGACCGAACGTCTTGGCCGCCGGATTCCCCGGAGCCGTGCGCCAGATCGCTGCCCGAGACGACCACGATCTCGAGACCCTTTGCGCGCAGATCGTTCGCCAGTGCTGAAACCACCTGTTCGGTGCCGCCCCAAGCCTCGGGCGGATAGTTGGCGGTGACGAAACAGACCTTCACGACCACAGCTCCGCTTGGGCCTTCTTCAGATGATCGCGCTCGGCCGCGCGCCTACCGACATCGCCGCGGTGGCGACGACCGATCTTCCACCACTCTTCCCAGATGCGCAGCCTCACGCAGAGCCGCACCCACAGGCCGCCCAAAGCACCGTAATGCTTGCCGTAGTAGGCCAGCCGGTTCTTGTGCCAGATGACGAGCATCTTGGCGAAGTTCTTCGTGCTAGCACCGCGGTGGTGCATGACCTCGGCCGCAGCCTCGTAGCGAATGCGGCGCCCCTTCTGCCACAGCCGCTTGCACAGATCGACGTCGTTGTAGAACAGTGCGAGCCGTTCGTCGAAGCCGCCGAACTCGCGCCACTCCGCGGCGCGCATCACGAAGCACGCACCCGGGGGCTGGTCGACATCGCGGCTGTGCACGTGGTCGAAGTCGCGCATCAGGTAGCGCGCCTGCAGAGCACTGCCTGGCCAGAACGTGCCCCACCAGGAGTCGAAGCACAGCGCGGTGAGCAGGGTCGGGAAACGCTGGCAGGCACGCTGCGGGCTGCCGTCGGGATCGACGAGCCGCGGTGCCACGGCCCCGTAGACGGGGTTTGCGCGCAGAAACTCGACCAGCAGGTCGAGTGCACCTTCGCGCACCTCGGTATCGGAGTTGAGCGTGCAGACGAACTCGCCGGTCGCCGCGGCTGCGCCCTGGTTGTTGCCGGCGGCGTAGAGGCGATTGTCGGGATTGCGCAGCAGCCGCACCTGCGGCCACGCTGCCGCGATCGCATCGGCCGACCCGTCGTGGCTGCCATTGTCGACCACGATGACTTCGCGCGCGTGCCGCGGCTGCTCGGCGAACAGGGCCCGCAGGCAAGCCAGCGTCAGATCCTTCGTGTTCCAACTCAACACGACGACCGACAGCACGGGCCTGCTCACGGTTAATCCCTCGACAACTCTGGTCTCGCTCGCGGCCAAGGCCGCCGCCGGTGTACCGGTCGCGCGGTGCGGCACCGGCGTACCGAGGTGCGACAAGCAGACGTAGCGCCACGTGCCGAGCC
>JBDSBS010000274.1:0-10195 GCA_039921435.1 Planctomycetota bacterium
GCGCTCGACGCCCAGGTCGAACCAGAGGTCACCGCGCAGCAGCTGCTGGCGCAGGCCAACGCAGCCGGCGGCCGCGACAACATCACCGTGCTGGTCGTGCGGTTCGATGCGGTCACGCCCCAAGCGCCAGCCGTGATTCCACCTAGCGGACCTGCCTAGCTGGCGACCCACTACCTGACCACAAAGTTGACGAGCTTGCCCGGCACGACGATCTCCTTCATCACCGTCTTGCCTTCGAGGTAACTCGCCACCGCGAGCTGCGCCAGCGCAAGCGCCACGTCGTTCGGCGCCCCGGTCGGCACCATCGCGCGGCCGCGCACCTTGCCAAGCACCTGCGCGGCGCTCTCGACCTCGTCGTCGACCAGCAGCTTGGCATCGACGCGGGCCAGGGCGCCTAGGCGAGCAGGCCTCGCCCTCGAGCCGCTGCCACAGCTCTTCGGCGACGGGCGGCGCGAACGGTTGCAGCAGCTGCGCATAGCGACGCATCTGGCTGCGACTGAGCTGGTCTTGGGCCTTGGTCGCTTCGTTGACGAAGATCATCATCGCCGCCATCGCGGTGTTGGACGCGAGCCGTTCGATGCCGCCGTCGATCTTGTGCATCGTGCTCACCATCGCCTGCGGGACGGGACCGCCTTCAGGTCGCTCGCAGCCGGCATCGAGCTCGGGGCTGCGTTGCAAGTTGAACTTGCAGCCGTCGACAGCGAACACCGACGATTCGTTCGATCGTTCGATCGTTCGATCGTTCCAGTGCGAGGCGCCTCGGAATGCGGATTCCATCTTGCTCGCGGCTCCGTGCAAGACCTGTCGCAGCTCGCTCAATCCGAGCTTGTTCCCCTTATCCCCGGACGATGCACACCGGGCACGGAACTTGCGAACACACCCCCATGGCACCCAATCGCATCAATGGATTGATTCTCGAATCCCTGGAGCACGAGCGCGGAGGCGTTGAAGTCTACGAGACGGCTCTGCAGTGCGTTTTGAACAAGGACCTGAAGGCGGAATGGACAAAGTATCTCGACGAGACGCGTGAGCACATTCGGCACCTCGAAAACGTGTGCGAGGCACTCGAACTCGACCCCGAGAAGCAGACACCGGGTCGCCCCATCGTCAAACAGCTTGGCAAGTCGCTTGTCGACGCGATGAAGACAGCTCTGGCGCAGGCGCCACGTGCGGATGCCGAACTGGTGGCCTGCGAGTGCGTGGTCATCGCCGAAACGAAAGACCACCTCAACTGGGAACTGCTCTCTGCCATCGCCGAGGATCGCGATGCTCCTGAAGCCTTGAAGGAAGCGTGTACGGAGGTCGAGGACCAAGAAGACGAGCATCTCTACCACTCCAAGGGTTGGTGCCGGGAACTCTGGCTGCAGGCGCTGGGCAAGAAGGCGGTGCTGCCGCCCCCCGAGGAGCGAAAGCACGTCAAGACGGCCATCGGAGCTGCGCGTGCCGAGCAGGAGCGCGAGAGCATGATCGGGAAGAAGCCGCCGCCGAAGGAGAAGGGAGAGGGCGCGCACTAGCAGCCGTGCGGCGTGGCAACGGCCGCCGCATCGACCTGACCAAGGAGACGCGCGCCTGGCGTCGTCGAGCGCGCTGCAGACGCTAGGAGTCTGCGACGGCAGCGGCAAGAGCGTGCACAGCATCGGGTACGGATGCATGCCCGCAGGCGATGCGGACAGCACGGGCACGATCGCCGACGTTTGAGCGATTCGGGACATCTGCATCATTCGCCGTCGCTGCGACCACGGCGGAACGGTGAGCCCGGATAGCAGTCGCTCTCGTCTTGGTGCAGCTCTGCTCCCAACTCTTATGCTGCGCGCGCAGATGGCCTCTCGACTCCCGCGATTTTCCCTCACTGTCACCGCGGCAGTGGTGCCATTCCTGTTCGGGTTCCGTCTCCCTGCCGCAAGTCCCCAGAACAACCCGGACTTCACCCAGGGCGGCACGATCCCAGCGGCGTTCGACCATGACTGGAACCTCGGCGCCACGGGAGCGCGCGGGTGGATGCGCAGCGAGAAGCTCGTGACCACGGTGGCGCGGCAGATCGCGATCACCGAGGTCGCACCGGGTTCGCCGGCCGATTCTGTGCTCGCGGTCGGCGACGTGATCCTCGGGGTTGGTGGTGAGCCGTTCACCGAGGATCCGCGCACGGAGCTGGGGCGGGCGTTGACGGCGGCGGAGTCGGAAGTCGGTCGAGGCAAGTTGTCGCTTTCGCGGTGGCGCGCCGGCGAGACGAAGACCGTGGTCGTCGAGCTGCCCGTGCTCGGTTCGTATAGCGCCACGGCACCGTACGACTGCCCGAAGTCGACGCGCATCCTCGAGCGAGGATGCAAGGCGCTCGCGCGGCGCATGGAGGAACCGTCCTACAAGCCCGACCCGATCCCGCGCTGCCTCAATGCGCTCGCTCTTCTGGCGAGCGGTGACCGCGCCTACCTCCCGCTGGTCCGCCGCGAAGCCCGCTGGGCCGCGGACTTCTCGGCCGACAGCTTCCAGACCTGGTACTACGGCTACGTCTGCATGTTGCTCGCCGAGTACATCACGGCGACCGGCGACGAGTCCGTGCTGCCGGGTCTGCGACGGTTGGCGCTGGAAGCGGCGAATGGGCAGAGCCGGGTCGGCTCGTGGGGCCATCGCTTCGCGCAGCCCGATGGGCGCCTTGCCGGCTACGGGATGATGAACGCCCCGGGCGTGCCGCTGACGATCGCGCTCGTGATGGCGCGCTCCGCGGGCGTGCGCGACGGGGAAGTCGAGCGCGCGATCGAGCGCAGCACGGCGCTGTTGCGGTTCTACATCGGCAAGGGCGCGATCCCCTACGGCGACCACGACCCTTGGATCGAGACCCACGAGGACAACGGCAAGTGCGGCATGGCCGCCGTGCTGTTCGACCTGCTCGGCGACGCGCAGGGCGCCACGTTTTTCTCCCACATGAGCGTCGCCTCGCACGGCGCGGAGCGCGACACGGGCCACACCGGCAACTTCTTCAACCTGCTCTGGGCGCTGCCCGGCGTGTCGCGGTCGGGTCCCTTCGCCACGGGGGCGTGGATGCAAGAGTTCGGCGCCTGGTACTTCGATCTGGCGCGGCAGTGGGACGGCACGCTCCGTCATCAGGGACCGCCGCAGGAACATGGCGACAGCTACAACGGCTGGGACGCAACCGGCGCGTACCTGCTCGCCTATGCACTGCCGCTGCGCAAGATCGCCTTGACCGGCAAGCGGCCGGGTTACGTGCCAGCGCTCGATGCCGCCGGCGCGGCATCGCTGATCGCCGACGGCCGTGGCTGGAGCAACCGGGACCGCGCCAGCTTCTACGCGGGACTGGACCAGGCGGAGCTGCTGCGTCGTCTCGGTAGCTGGTCGCCGGTCGTGCGCGAGCGAGCGGCGATGGCGCTGATCCGGCTCAAAGACACCGTCGTGCCCGACCTCGTGAAGATGCTCGCGTCGGCCAGTCTCGATGCGGCCAGTCTCGATGCGGCCAGTCTCGATGCAACCAGTCTCGATGCGCGATACGGAGCCTGCCAGGCGCTCGCGCAGCTCCGCGCTGTCGCAGCACCTGCCGTGCTGGCGCTGCAGGAGTGCCTCGGACACGAGGACCTCTGGCTGCGCGTGAAGGCCTCGGAAGCCCTGGGGCGGATCGGCAAGGCTGCGATGCCGGTGCTCCCAGCACTGCTCGAAGCACTCGCTCGCGCGCCGGCTGGCACGGACCCACGCGGCATGGAGCAACGCTACCTCTGCTTCGTGCTCTTCGATCGCCGCGAGGGCCTGCTGCGACGCTCGCTCGAGGGCGTCGATCGGGATGCGCTCTACGCGGCCATCCGCGCCGGGCTGCAGAACGAGGACGGCCGCGCCCGCAGCGCCGTCGGTTCCATCTACGAGCAGATGTCGTTCGAGATGCTCGAGCCGCTGCTGCCCGCCATCTACCAGGCCATCATGGAACCGGCACCGAGCGGGATCATGTTCGCCGACGGCGTGCGCACGGCCGGGCTGCAGATCCTGGCCAAGCACCACATCGAAGAGGGCATCACGGCGTGCGTGTACTACGTCCGGCACATGAAACAGCACGGCAGCGAGAAGCGGGTGCCCGAGGTGCTGCAGATTCTGCTCGGCTACGGCGCGCACGCGCAGCCCAACATCCCCGAACTGGAACGTATCGCCGACTACTTCGAGAACGACGAGCAGGACTTCCCGAAGAAGCTGAGCCAGCAGAAGGCCGAGGCAGTCCGCGATGCGATCCGCACGATTCGCGCCGCCACGGACCGCCCAGCGCTCATTCGCATCCACTAGCAGCACGACACGAGGAAGGTATCTCCCATGCGGTCTTCGATTCTGCGGACGTTGCTCCGCATGGTGGCGTTCGTTCTCCCCGTGCTGGTCGCTGGGAGGAGTGTCGCGGCGCAGAACGGCATGCCGAAGCAGGACGTCGTCGACGTTCCGGCCATCGGCGACGGCCTCTGTGTGCACAACCTCTTTCAGTCGAACATGGTCCTGCAGCGGGACAAGCCGATCCGGATCCGGGGCTGGGCCACGCCGGGTGAGCAGGTCACGGTGTCGTTCGGCGGTGGGCAGCAGCAGGCCACCGCGGCCGAGGACCGCTCGTGGTCGGTGACGCTCGCTGCTAAGCCCGCGAGTTCGACGCCGGCCGTGATGACCATCACGGGCAGGGACAAGACGCTGACGCTGGACAACATCCTGCTCGGCGACGTCTGGCTGCTCGGCGGCCAGAGCAACATGGAGTTCCCGCTCGAAAGGGTCGACAACGGCTGGCTCGAGATCGTCTCCGCGCGCTTCGAAGACATCCGGATCCTGACCGTGCCGGCACCAGCGGGCCCGGAAGTGAGGAAGAGTTTCGCGCGCCTGCACGAGTGGAGCGACTGGTCCAATCGCCACTTCCGCAAGGGGGACTGGGACGTCTGCAGTCCGGAGGTGGCGCGCGACCTGTCCGCGATCGGCTACGTCTTCGCGCGCCGGCTCCACATGGCGAGCAAGGTCCCGATCGGCGTGATCGACGTCTCCCGCGGCGGGACCACAGTGGAGACGTGGACGCCCGACGCCGTGCTGCGGGGCATCGACACGACGGAGGTCACCGCGTTACTCGCGGACTGGGACGGGCGCATCGCCACGTGGGATGCGGAGAAGGACCTCGCGCAGCGGTTGGCCTCGTTCGAGACGCGCGTTCGGCAGACAAAGCAACGCGGCGAAGAGATCCCGGCGGACTGGAAGGCGCCGGACGACCTGCGACTGGGACCGGAGTGGGACCAGAACCGCCCGGGCACCTGCTACAACAGCACGATCGCTGCGATCGCCGGCCTGCCCGTCAAGGGCACGGTTTTCCACCAGGGCTACAACAACGCGAACGGCGGAACGGCCGGAGCGGCGATGTACTACCAGGTCTTCGGCGAGATGATCCGCGCGTGGCGCGCGACGTTCGAGGATCCGAAGATGCCGTTCGGCATCATCTCGCTGTGCACGGACGGGCCGCGGCAGACCCGCGACAACTACGTCGAGATGATGCTCAACGACGGCATCTACATCCGCGAGGCGCAGTACCGGACGTTCCTCGACTTCTGCGCGGCGGGCGACGAGACCATCGGCTTCGCCAGCAGCTTCGACCAGCGGCGCGGGTGGTACCACCCGCAGCTGAAGATCCCGGTCGGCGAACGCATCTCGCGCTGGGCGCTCGCGACGCTGTACGGCATGGGCAAACAGATTCGCTGGAGGCCGCCCACGTACACGAAGATGGAGGTCACGGACGGCACGATCGTGCTGCTCATGGATGGTGAGGTCTCGGCGGAAGACACCAATGAGGCGATCGAGGGGTTCGCCATCGCGGGTGAGGACCGTCGCTTCCATCCCGCCGCGGCCAATTGGCAGAGCACCGGTCGGGATCGCAACAACCGACCGCAGCAAGACCGCAAGGTGCTCGTGCTCTCCAGCCCGCACGTGCCGGTGCCGATCCACTTCCGCTACGCCTGGGGCCGCAACCCGATGGCGAACCTGCAGTCCGCGGACCACAACGATCTGCCGTTCGCCACGCAGCGCAGCGACCAGTGGAGGATGGAGGAGGTTCCCCTGGGCGTACTCGGCGACGAGCCGGTCCCCGACGGCACGCTCACTCGTCGGCAGCGCGCGCGAATCCTGGACGCTCTCCGCAAGGAGGATCTGCGGCGGCGCCTCGCGGAGGCGAGGGCGTTGATCGAAGAACACGGCGATCTCGATGATCCTTCGAAGAAGAAGTGAGCACGCCACGGCCGTGCGTGCCAGCCCCTCAGGCCTGCCTCGCCCAGGTCAGCGCCGTGACTTCGCGAATCGCTCGGCTAGGCGACGCAGCAGGCCGAACACGCGCGACGCAGTCGTCGTGCGCTCTGGTTGAGCGTGGCACTGCCGAGCAACAGAAATGGTCTCGAAACGCCGCTCTCACCCGCTTGGCGTCTTCGCGGCGGACTGTGGCGCGAGGGAATGGCCTTTGCCCGGACTTGCTCGCTGGCAGGTGATGGACGCTGGGGCGCCGCCATCTGCTGCATCGCATGGAACATCCATCGGTGGCAACGACCGCGCACGAGACCGATTCGCTTTCTCCGCGGCTGCTGCACGTGCGTAGGATGCGACCGCCATGCAGCTACGCCTCCTCGCCCTCGTCTCCGTTCTCACGCTCGGCACCATCTGCAGGGCCCAGCAACCCGCCGCGAAGGATCCCAAGGGCCCCGTGCCCGACGTGCTGCTCGACTCGTTCGATTGGCGGCTCGTCGGTCCGTTCCGCGGTGGGCGCGTCGCCGCCGTCACCGGCGTCGTCGGCGATCGCGACACGTACTACTTCGGCGGCACCGGCGGTGGCGTTTGGAAGAGCGGCGACGCCGGCAAGTCCTGGCAGAACCTCAGCGACGGCACGTTCGGCGGTTCGATCGGCGCGGTCGCTGTAGCGCCGAGCAATGCGCAGGTGGTTTACGTGGGCACGGGTGAGAAGACGTGGCGCGGCAACGTCAGCAGCGGCGACGGCATGTGGAAGTCGAGCGACGGCGGCAAGACCTGGACCTTCACGGGCCTGCCCGACTCGCGACACATAAGCCGCGTGCGCATCCATCCGAAGGACCCCGACCTCGTCTACGCGGCCGTCATGGGCCACCTGTCGGGGCCCAATGAAGAACGCGGCGTCTATCGCAGCAAGGATGGCGGTGGTTCGTGGCAGCGCGTGCTGTTTGCAAACGCCAACGCGGGCGCCGCCGACCTGTGCTTCTCGCCCGACGACGCCAACGTGCTCTACGCGACGACGTGGCGCGCGGTGCGCACGCCCTGGTCGCTCGAATCGGGCGGCGAGGGCTCGGGACTCTGGAAGTCGCTCGACGGCGGCGACACGTGGCTGCCGCTGCACGGCAAGAAGGGCATGCCCAAGGGCACGCTCGGCATCAGCGGCATCGCCGTGTCGCCTGCCCAACCCAAGCGCGTCTATGCGCAGATCGAAGCCGAAGACGGCGGTCTGTTTCGCAGCGAGGATGCCGGCGAGACCTGGAAGAGGGTCAATGCGGAGCGTTCGCTGCGTCAGCGTGCCTGGTACTACACGCGCGTCTACGCCGACCCGAAGGACGCCGACACCGTCTACGTGCTCAACGTGCAGTTCCACAAGTCGACCGACGGTGGCAAGACGTTCTCGACGATCCGCGTGCCACACGGCGACAACCACGACCTGTGGATCGATCCCAAGGATCCGCTGCGTTTGATCGAGAGCAACGATGGCGGTGCTTGCGTGTCGAACGACGGCGGCAAGACGTGGACAGGCCAGGACAATCAGCCGACGGCGCAGTTCTATCGTGTCACCACCGACGACGCGGCGCCGTACCGCATCTACGGCGCGCAGCAGGACAACAGCACCGTGCGCATCCGCAGTCGTGCCGCCGGTCGCGGCATCGGCAGAGACGAATGGGAATCGACGGCCGGCGGCGAGAGCGGTTGGCTCGCGCCCAAGCCCGGCGATGCCGACATCGTGTTCGGCGGCAGCTACGGCGGCTACCTGCAGCGGCTCGACCACAAGACGCGTCTGTCGCGCAGCGTCAACGTCTGGCCCGACAACCCGATGGGGGCCGGCGTCGAAGCGATGCGCTATCGCTTCCAGTGGAACTTCCCGATCCTCTGGTCGCGGCACGAAGCGAACGTGCTCTACACGTCGTCGCAGGTCTTGCACCGCAGCACCGACGAAGGTGCGACCTGGGAAGCGATCAGCGGCGACCTGACGCGCAACGATGCGAGCAAGATGGTCTCGTCGGGCGGGCCGATCACGAAGGACAACACGGGCGTCGAGTACTACGGCACGATCTTCACCGTCGACGAAGGGAAGAAGCCCGGCACCATCTGGTGCGGCAGCGACGATGGCCTCGTGCACGTGACGAAGGACGGTGGCAAGACCTGGACGAACGTGACTCCGCCGCAAGCGCCCGAGTGGCTGCAGATCAACTGCATCGCCGCGAGTCCGTTCGCCGACGGCGGCTGCTACGTCGCCGGCACACGCTACAAGCTCGACGACTTTCGTCCCTATCTCTACGCGACCGACGACTTCGGCCGCACGTGGCGCGAGATCACGAGCGGGCTCGATCCCGCCTGGTTCACGCGCTGCATCCGGCCCGACCCGGTCGTGCCGGGGCTCTTGTATTGCGGCACCGAGCGCACGGTCTGGATGAGCTTCGACGACGGCCGCCGTTGGCAACGCATGCAGAAGAACCTGCCGCTCGTGCCGATCGCCGACCTCGTCGTCAAGGGCGGCGAACTGATAGCGGCGACGCAGGGGCGTTCGTTCTGGTCGTTCGACGGCCTGCCGCAAGTGCGCCAACTGTCGGCCGAGCAGGCGGTGCAGCCGCTGCACGTGTTCGTGCCTGTGCCCGTCGCGCAGTTTCCCGGCAGTGCTCCTGGTACCGCCGACGAGGTCGTTGGCATGGGTCGCAATCCGGCCAAGGACCTGCGCGTCTGCTTCTTCGTCGGCGGCGACCACGAAGAGCCCGTGACCGAGCGCGTCGCGATCGAGGTGAAGGACTTCGACGGCAAGGTCGTGTTCACTCGCTCGACGGATGCGGCGAAGGAAGCCGAGAAGAAGGAAGGCGAGTCGGGAGACGAGAAGGACGCCGCCAAGAAGGGCGACAGCGAGGTGGAAGAGTCCGAGCCAGCGCCCGCCAAAGAAGCGGACAAGGACGACGACAAGGCCGCCGAGCCGATCGTCGTCAAGCGCGGCATGAACGCCGTCACCATCACGTGGAACTCGGTCCAGCCGAAGATCCTCGACGGCATGATCCTCTGGAACGGGCGCGGCCGTCGCCCGCGCGCCGCACCGGGCGACTACACGATTACCGTCACGTTCGGCGACACGACGCAGCAGGTCATTGGCCGCATCGAACCCGACCCGCGCACCGAGGCCAGCATCGAGGACCTGCAAGCGCGCTTCCGCTTGGTTCGCGACGGCAGCGAGCTCGTCACTGAGGCCCACGATGCGATCACCAGGATCCGTTCGCTGCGCAAGCAGATGAAGGCCGTCGTCGATCACAGCGAGGACGACGCCAAGCCGAAGCTCGATGCCGAACTGAAGCTCGTCGATGCCGAGCTGACGTCAGTCGAAGAAGCGCTCTACCAGACCAAGTCGAAGAGCAGCCAGGACCCGCTCAACTTCCCGATCCGGCTCACTGACAAGCTGCTCGGTGTGCTCTCCGCGGTCGACAGCGCCGAGTTTGGGCCGACGGTGGGGCAGCGCGATGTCGCGGCGCAACTGACGGAAGCGATCCGGGCGGAGCTGGCGCGCTTTGGCACGGCCAAGAAGGATCGCGTGGCGGCGTTCAATCGGCTCGCGCTCGAGCTGGCGGTGCCGCACGTGAAGTGAGGCGGACGGCCGTTCGCCGCGCGGGACACGAACGTTTCGGCAACGCTCGCGCCACCGTTCACTCCGGCAGCACGTTCGGCCGCTGCGCGTGGCCCCAGAGTTCGCGGTACTTGGGCTGCACGTACGGGTGCAGCTGGTCGGCGAAGTGCTCGCCGAGCTGGTTGCTGCGGATCACGCTGAGCACGTCAGCGAAATCTTGCAATCGATCCGGAGCAGACAGGCCGCTCGCAAGTTTGAGTTCGACGAGTCGCGCCAGGTCGAGGTAGCGCTTGCCCTCCCTCTCGATCGCCACATCCGCCGGGTCGGGAAACGTCACCCCGCGCGCAGTGCCATCGCCCGGGATGCCACCCGTCA
>JBDSBS010000275.1:0-3638 GCA_039921435.1 Planctomycetota bacterium
ACAGCCTCGTCAACGAGATCAATCGCATCGCGCAGTCGACCGAGTTCAACGGCGTGAAGCTACTCGACGGTTCGGCGAGCAGCGTCTCGTTCCAGGTCGGCATCAACACGACGCCTGGCATCGACCAACTCAGCGTGACTCTGACGCCGGCGCTGTCGACCACGCTCGGTCTGCAGTCGGTCGACATCGGTTCCGGCGGCAGCACGAGCTTTGCGCTGACACAGATCGACTCTGCAGTGAACTCGGTGTCGGCCTTGCGCGGCAGGTTCGGTTCGCTGCAGAACCGGCTGCAGTCGACGATCGCCAACCTCGGCGTCGCCGCCGAGTCGCTGTCGGCTGCCGAGAGTCGCATCCGCGATGTCGACGTCGCCTACGAGACTGCCGAGCTGACCCGCAACAGCATCCTGCAGCAGGCCTCGATCTCGATCTTGAGCCAGGCGAACGCGCAACCACAAGCCGCACTGCAGCTGCTGCAGGGCCGCTAGTCGGCTAGTGCTAGTCGAGTTCGAGACCGCGCTCTTCCTCTTCGGTGATGCCCTCGCCGAACGAGCTGCCGAGGTAGACGCGCCGCACCTGCTCGTCGGCGATGATCGTCTGCGAGTCGCCCTCGGCGATGACGCTGCCTTGGTTGATGATGTAGGCGCGCTGCGTGATGCGCAGCGTCGCGATCACGTTGTGCTCGGTGATCAGGATGGCGATGCCGGTGCGCGCGAGCGCGCCGAGGATCTGCTGGATCTCCTCGACCGTGATCGGATCGACGCCCGCGAACGGCTCGTCGAGCAGCAGCAGCCGCGGTTCGGTCGCGAGGGCTCGCGCGATCTCGAGGCGCCGCTTCTCGCCGCCCGACATCGTCTCCGCGGTCGATTCCGCGACGTGCATGAGCTGCAGGTCCTGCATGAGATCACGCGCGCGTTCGTCGCGTTCCTTCTTGCGCATGCCGCGCGCTTCGAGCACGCAGCGGATGTTGTCGATCGCCGTCATCTTCTTGAAGACGGACTCTTGCTGCGCGAGATAGCCGAGTCCGCGCCGGGCGCGGCGGTACATCGGCAACTTGGTCACGTCTTCGCCGCCGAGCAGCACGCTGCCGCCGTCGGGAGTCACCATGCCGACGACCATGCGGAAGGTCGTCGTCTTGCCAGCACCATTGGGGCCGAGCAGGCCCACGATCTCGCCTTCGTGCACACAGATGCTGACTTGATCGACGACGCGGCGACCGCGGTAGGCCTTGATCAGATCCTTGGTCCGCAGGATCTCGACGCGCGGAGTGCTGTGCGTGGTCGCCTCAGCGGCCGTGCGTGTTTCGTGCCCGCTCATCTCACGAAGCCGAAGCGCCCTGGCCAGTTGCTGCCGAACAACCACGCCAGCGGCCGCGACGGGTAGAACACGAGTACCGCGCGGCCTTGGATGTCGGCCCGCGGCACGAACGAAATGCCCTTGGCGTTCTGCGAGTCCGGTGCCTCCCACTCGCCGCGGCCGTCTTGCGCGTTCGGCTGCAAGAACGAGATGCGCGGCCAGTCCAGGCCGATGTCGGCCGACAGACGAAGGATCTCGCCGTACTCGTCGATCATCACGATGCAGTGTTCGCTCGGGATGCCGATCGGAGTTTCGTCGCGGTCGGGATAGTCGCCGAGTCTCATCGCGCGCTTGTTGCCGCGCACGGTGCGTGCACCGGGCGTGTCGGGCGGCACCACGTGGTTGTCCTTGTCGACGCCGACCGTGATGGCCGTCCAGCCACGCGAGTCGATCGACTGCAGCGTGTTGTCGCCGAGCATGTAGTAGTGCCCCTCGGGCACTTCGATGATCTCGGGTGAGTCCAGGCGCGTGTAGTGCTGGTCGCGGTCGACCTGCACGTCGTCGAAGCGCACCTTGCCCTGGCCCCGGCAGACGATCTGCGGGTTGACCTTGTGGTTGCCGGTCAGTTCGAGGCCCGCGGTGGGCGAGAACGGCAGCACGCAAGCTTCGCGGCAGGCCCAGGCACTCGTGTCGAAGCGCTGCAATTCGACGCCATCGCGCCAGGCGATCAGTTCGTCGTCGACGTGCGCGAAGGTGAGCCGCACAGCCTTGCCGGGAGCCAGCTCGACAGCGAACTCCGGTGACTTGCCGAGCTCCTGCGAGTCCTTGGCGCGCACCAGCAGCACGCCCTTTCCGCCGCGCACGACGAGGGCGTAGGTCCACTTGTCGAAGCCGGGCCGCAGCACTTCGATCTCGAACGCCAGCTCATCGAGGGTCTTATCGGGCGTGATGGTCGCCGCAATGCGCACGTCGGGCACGATCTCCTGCGGCCGGTTGAGTTGCCCCTTCTTCTTCATGTCGTCGCGCATGGCGCGACTGACGGCTTCGGGGTAGCCGTCCCAGACCCGGTCGATGCAGCCGCCGTCCTCCTTGTCCTCGAAGATCAGGGCCGCGCGCGAACCGTCGAGTGCCGCAATGAAGCCGTTCTCGTCTTCGCTGAAGACACGACTCGGCGTGCCATGGAACGAGTTGACGAGTCCCTTGCTCTCGGCGCGCACGAGGCGCCGCGCTGGATACAGGTTCTTCCACATCTCGGCCTGCAGGTCGGCTGGCTTGTGGATGATCGTGTAGCTGCGTTTGCTTTCGACCTCGGTCACCTGATAGAGGTTGCCGCCGCCGATGTGAAGGTGATCGCCGGGCATGCCGCCGATGCGCTTGACGTAGTTCTGGTTCTTCTGCAGCGGGTACTTGAAGACCGTGATGTCAAAGCGCTTCGGCTCGCGGATCGTCGGCAGCAGTTTGTCGACGAGGATGCGATCGAAGACGCCAGCACTCGTGTCGCCCATGAGGGTCGGCTGCATCGACGAGGTCGGGATCTGGTAGGCCTCGATGCAGAACCACTTGAGCAGCACGGCGGCGAGGATCGCGACGCCGAACGCCTCGAGGTTGGTCCGCACGGGGCCCATCGTCGGCGCCTTCTTCTTGTTTTTGCCAGCCGAAGTCGCCGACTGGATCGCGATGTCCGCCGCCACTTCTGTCGCAGTGTCCTTCATGCTCAATCGTCCTCACCCGTGCGCAGCACGGACAAGAATGCCTTCTGCGGGATCTCGACGCTACCGACCTGGCGCATGCGCTTCTTGCCTTCCTTCTGCTTCTCGAGCAGCTTGCGCTTGCGCGAGATGTCGCCGCCGTAGCACTTCGCCGTCACGTCCTTGCGCATCGGTGCGATCGACTCGCGCGCGACGATCTTGCCGCCGATCGCGGCCTGCAGCGCCACCTCGAACTGGTGCCGCGGGATCTCCTTGCGCAGTTGCTTCAGGATCTTGCGGCCGCGGCTCTCGGACTGGTCCTTGTGGCACAAGAACGACAGTGCGTCGACTTCGTCGCCGGCGATCAGGATGCGCACCTTGACCAGATTGCTGGCCTCGAAGCCTTCGACCTCGTAGTCCATCGTGCCGTAGCCGCGCGTCGCCGACTTGAGGTGGTCGTGGAAGTCGAAGATGATCTCCGCGAACGGAATGCGGAAGCCGATCATCACGCGCTCCTTGCCGTAGTAGTCGGTCTTCACGTACTGGCCGCGGCGGTCGTTGCAGATCTTCATCACGGCTCCGATGTACTCGGCGGGCACGACGACGTTGACGTGCGCGATCGGCTCCATGTAGTCCTCGATGATCGAACCGTCGGGC
>JBDSBS010000276.1:0-2659 GCA_039921435.1 Planctomycetota bacterium
CGCCGCGTCATTGCTGCGGGTGGGCCGGCTCTACTGTTCTCGCACATCAAGGGCTCCCCGTGGCCATGCGTGACCAACCTGTTCGGCACCAAGCAACGAGTCGAACTCGCATTCGGCAAGCGCCCGCAGGAACTCGTGCAGCGCCTCGCCGCACTGCCGCACACGTTGCTGCCGCCGAGCCCCGCCAAGCTCTGGCAACATCGCGACCTGCTCGGTGCGCTGCTCAAGGTCGGGCGCAAGCGACGTCGCCGCGCACCGCTGCTCGAGCACTGTGACTCACCGCCGAGTCTTTCGCGGCTGCCGTTGTTGCGCACGTGGAGCGAAGACGGCGGCCCCTTCGTGACGTTGCCACTCGTCTACACCGAGCACCCCGAAGGCCTAGGCAGCAACCTCGGCATGTACCGCATCCAGCGATTCTCGGACGACACGGCGGGGCTGCACATGCAGATCGGCAAGGGCGGTGGCTTCCACCTCGCCGAGTACGAACGGCTCGGTCGCGCCATGCCCGTGCACGTGACGATCGGCGGCCCACCGGCCTTGATCCTGAGCGCCATCGCGCCGCTGCCAGAGAACGTGCCCGAAGTGCTGCTCGGTTCGCTGCTGCTCGGCCAACGTCTGCGCAGCGCGCGTTCGCCGCATTCCCCGTTCCCACTGTTCGCCGATGCCGAGTTCTGCCTCGTCGGCGAAGTGCGCCCTGGCGAGCGCCATCCCGAAGGGCCGTTTGGCGACCAT
This sequence comes from Planctomycetota bacterium, assembly GCA_039921435.1. Taxonomy (GTDB): domain Bacteria; phylum Planctomycetota; class UBA1135; order UBA1135; family UBA2386; genus DASVAL01. The sequence goes on from JBDSBS010000276.1 coordinate 733, forward strand.
TACGGCTACTACTCGCTGCAGCACGACTACCCGCTGCTGCGCGTCAAGGCCCTGCTGCACCGGCGCGACCCGATCCTGTGCGCCACCGTCGTCGGCAAGCCGCGCCAGGAGGACTTCTTCTTGGGCGACTACCTGCAGGAACTGCTGCTGCCGCTCGCGAAGGTGGCAATGCCGTCGGTGCGCGACCTGTGGTCTTACGGCGAAACCGGCTACCACTCGCTCGCGGGTGCGATCGTGCGCGAACGCTACGGCCGCGAGGCGATGCAGAGTGCATTCCGCATCCTCGGCGAAGGGCAACTGAGCTTGACGAAGTTCCTGTTGCTAACGGACCGCCCCGTCGATCTGCGCGACTTCCGAGCGACGCTGCAGCACGTGCTCGCGCGCGCCGACTTCCGCACCGATCTCTACGTCTTCGGCAGCCTGTCGATGGACACGCTCGACTACGCCGGGCCCGCGGTCAACAAGGGCAGCAAGGGTGTGCTGCTCGGCCTCGGCGAACCCGTTCGCTCGTTACCCACGCACTTCACGGGCGCATTGCCAACGCCGTTCACGCGCGCCGAGGTCTTCTGTCCCGGCTGCCTCGTCGTGCAAGGGCCGGTGTTCGCCAGCAACCGCGATGCCGCGCGAGCGCTCGCCCAGCTTCCAGCTCTCGCCGATTGGCCACTCGTGGTGCTCGTCGACGACGCCAAGCAGGCCGCGAAGTCCTCCGTCAACTTCCTGTGGACGACGTTCACGCGCTTCGAACCTGCCGCCGACCTGCACGCCAAAGCCGTGCAACTCGTGCGCCTGCAGCCGAGCTACACACCGCCGCTCGTCATCGATGCGCGCATGAAGCCGAGCTACCCGAAGGAACTGTTCTGCGATCCGGACACGGCCAAGCTCGTGTCGCGGCGGTGGTCCGAGTACTTCCCGCAGGGCGGCGTCGAAATGGGCGACTCGGACCGCGCGCACTTGGACTGAGGGCGGCTTCGTTGCCATCGCGAAGGTCGACGGACGCCAATACCCTCACAGGAAGCGAGGCACTTCAGCGCCGCACGCGCGCCTGCAGCTCCTTCAACGCCGCCGCCGCCTGGGCATGCCCCGGCTCGATGCGGAGCACCTCCTGCAACCTTGCCATCACCTTGCTCGGGTTGTTGGCGCGCATGTCGAACTCCACGAGACGCAAACGCAACTCGACGTCGCGCGGCCGGGCGGCCAGCAAGCCATCGAACATCGGAGCGATCTCGGCGGCGCGACCCAGTCGTTCGAGAACTTCCGCGCGGTTGAAGAACGGTTCGATGCGCGCGGTCGACAGCTCCGTCGCGCGCCGAAAGAACGGCTCCGCTTCCGCCCACTTGCCCCGCGTCTTGAGCACGTAGCCGAGCGTGTTTGCGAAGGCGACGTCGTCAGGCGCCATCTCGACGGCGGTCCGCAACACGATCTCGGCGCGCTGCAGTCGCGGGTCGTCGACACCGCCGCGCTTGGCATCCTGGGTGTAGTCAGCGACCAGGCACGTGCCGAGCGAGCCGAAGCCCTCGGCGTACTTCGGGTTCTCGCGCACGACTTGTTCGAGCATAGCGATCGCCTCCGCCGAACGGCCGCGCTGCTGCAGCGAAACGGCGTACTGCCGGCGCTCGACCGACGTGGGGTTCTCGCAGCGCATCGAGCGCTCGAACAAGTCGTAGGCTTTCTCGAAGTGGCCCGCGTGGAACAGCATCGCGCCGTGGTTGCTGAGGATCTGCGCCGACAGGAAGCTGTTGTTCTGCAGTTCGTTCTTAGCGAAGGCATCCTGCCAGAACACGGCCTCGTCGGCGTAGACGGCCGCGTGGGATCGCGTCGTCAGCACGAGCGCGACCGTCGCCGCGGCCGCCAACGCGGCACCGAGCCAGCGGGCGGCTGCGCGACCGAACGCGCGGCCGAGCACCCATTCACAACCGAATACGACGGG
>JBDSBS010000277.1:0-2799 GCA_039921435.1 Planctomycetota bacterium
GTCTGGCCTGCACGGCAGGTTGCGGGTCCAGCTGCGCCGGCGCGGTGGTCGGCTGATGTCTGGGCCGCGCTTTTCCAGGAGCATCGGCTCACGGCGATGATCTCGCTGCTCGCGATGTTCGCCGCCATCGGCTATGTGGCAGCGACGCTCTTCCTCGCTGCGCAGGGCCTGCACAGCCTGTGGCTGCTGGGGCGGTTCCTGCGCCACCGGCGGCGGCAGTCAGCTCAAGCGACCTTGCATGGCGATGACGTTCCGGTCGTGCTCGTGCAGCTGCCGGTGTTCAACGAACGCGACGTCGTCGCGCGGCTGGTTGCCGCCATGGGTCGGCTCGACTGGCCGCGCGAACGATTGCGCGTGCAACTGCTCGACGACAGCACCGACGACAGCGTGACGCTCGGTGCCGCAGCGGTCGCCACCCTCCAGCACGCTGGCGTCCAGGCTGTGCACTTGCGCCGCGGAGACCGCACGGGCTTCAAGGCCGGGGCGCTCGAGTACGGCCTCGCCGTCGATGCCCGGCATCCGGACGGGCCGGCCCCGTTCGTCGCGATCTTCGATGCCGACTTCGTGCCGGCTCCGGACTTCCTGCGGCGCACGCTTCCACCGCTGCTCGGCTGTGTCGGCATGGCGTTCGTGCAGACCCGCTGGGAACACCTCAATCCCGACGATTCGTTGCTGACGCGCGCGCAGGCCATCGGCATCGATGGCCACTTCGCCATCGAACAGGCCGCCCGCGCCTGGTCGGGTCTGACCCTCAACTTCAACGGTACTTGCGGCGTGTGGCGGCGCGCCGCGATCGACGCCAGTGGCGGCTGGCAGCACGACACGCTCACCGAAGACCTCGATCTCAGCTACCGCGCACAACTCGCCGGCTATCGCGCTGGCTATCTGCTCGACACCGCGGTGCCCGGCGAACTGCCACCGACCTTGGAGGCCTGGCGCGCGCAGCAGTTTCGTTGGGCCAAGGGCTCGCTGCAGACAGCGATAAAGCTGCTGCCGAGCATCTGGCGTTCGGGCTGGTCGCTGGCGAGGAAGCTCGGGGCGACAATGCACCTGTCGCACTACCTCGTGCATCCGGCGATTCTCTGCAGCCTGCTGCTGTCGCCGTTGGCGGCGCTCGTGTTGCGTGAACTGCCGGCCGTGGCGATGTTCTGCGGTGTCGGACTCCTGCTCGCGGGTCTCGTGCCGCCACTGCTGCTCTACGTGACATCGCAGCGCGTGCTTGGACGACCGCTGCGGAAGTTGCTGGCGCTGCCAGCCTTGATGTCGTTCGGCACGGGCATCGCATTGTCCAACACGCGCGCCGCGGTGCAGGCCTTGCTGGGCGCCGCGTCGCCCTTCGTGCGCACGCCCAAACACGGTGCTGGCCCCGGGACCTACCGCGCGGCCCCGGCGCTCGGCGTCGGTGAACTCGCCATCGGCGTGTTCGGCTCGATCGGCTGCATGGGGGTCTGGACCAGTCACTCGCTCTGGCTGATGCCCGCCATCGCGCTCTACGTGCTCGGCTTCCTGTTGCAGGGTGCGGTGCTCTTGCAGCAGCGCGTGCGTGAAGCGGTGTTGGCCGACCAGTGCCGCGTGCGGCCGCTGTGGCCGCTCGTGCCGCTCGGTCTGCTGGCGTTCGTCGCGGTGGCGCTGCTGGGGAACACGCACGCGACTTGGCGCCAGCAGCCGTGGTGGTTCGCCGGCTGCGGACTCGTCGTCGGCGCCTGCTGTGTCATGGCGCTACGCCGCGTGAGCACGGCCCGCGCCTCGCTGCCGAGCCTCGTCTGGATCCTGGTGGTCGGCGTGGCGCTCCAAGCTGTGGCCATGGGCTTGCCGCTGAGCGACGACGTGCATCGTTATGCCGTCGAGGGAGCGCAGCTGCTCGCGCAGCAGAATCCGTATGCAGTGGCGCCAGCCGCCGCCAACCTGCCCGGAGTGATCGTTGCCGGCGTCAACCACGCCGAGATGACCTCGATCTACCCGCCGCTGATGCTGTGGGTGCACCAGGGCGTCATGGCGGCATGGCCCGGCGAACCCGGCTTCCGTGCGCTGGCGCTGGCAGGCATCGCGGCGCTGGCGGTCCTGGGGTTGGCGCTGCTCGTCCTGATGCGAAGGTCACCCTTGTTGCTGGTCGCGGTGCTGTGGAATCCGGCGCTGGTGTTGTTCACGGCGGGGGAAGCGCACCACGACGTCGTCATGGCGGCAGTGCTCGTGGCGTCGCTGTTGGCGTTGCAATGCCGGCTGCCGCGCACCTGCATCCTGCTCGCTGCGACAGCCGCGCTGCTGAAGCCCTTCGCCGTCGTGGCCCTGCCGCTGCTGCTTTTGGCGACCTCGTGGCGCCATGTGTGGATCCCGGTCGCGGCGGCGCTCGTCGCCTACCTCCCGTTCGCGGCGGCGGGGCAAGGCCTCGTGGCGAGCCTGTTCACGTTCGGCGGCACGATGCAGTTCCACGGCGCGATCGAACCGATGCTCGCGCCGATCGTCGCGAGTCTGCTGCCCGGCGATGCGGTGGCCTCGACGGTGCGCGCGCTGCTCGCCGTTGCGTTCGTCATCGGCTTCGTCTGGCTGTGTCAGCGCAGTCGCGGCGAGGTCATTGCGTCGCGCGTGGCGCGGGCGGTGGCGTTGTTGTTGCTGTGTCTGCCGACCCTGCATCCGTGGTACTTCACGCTGCTCGTGGCGCTGCTGCCGTTCACGCCGAGCCGGGTGCTGGTCGCCTGGACCGCCGCCGCGCCGGTCTACTGGCTGCACGGCGTGGCGATGGCCGATGATGCCACGTGGGCCGAATGGCCGTGGGCGACTTCGCTGGCGCACCTGCCGTTC
>JBDSBS010000278.1:0-7157 GCA_039921435.1 Planctomycetota bacterium
CGGCCCTTGCGCGTCAGTTCCATCGCGCAGGCGAGCCCCGCCGGGCCGGCACCGAGAACGAGGATCGAGGGGGCTGGGTCGAGGCGGGAAGTCGGCATACTGAGGTCGCGAAGGGCTGCGGCGACGAGTGGTTACAATCGTCGTTTGACAGTGGGCCGCGGAGAAGTTCCAGCATCCTCCGCTGCCAACGTGCACACGGGGTGCTACCGACCGTGCTTCATGCTGGTGGCTTCTGCGCCCACTCGTCGATGCTGTAGAGCACGTTCTGGGGAATCGGCACGCGCGCCCGATCGGTGAGCTCTTGCACGATCTGCACAGCACTCAGCCCATCGGCCAGACCGGCCTGCAAACTCGTTTGATCGAGCTGGAACTGGTGCACGTGGTCGCTCTTGGTGCGGTGCGCAAACCGATCGAACAGGTGCACGACATCGTGCACGTCGTCGCCGGGGAACACGAGGATCTCGAAGTCGGGTTGCACGATGACCGAGCTGCGCGTGCCCCCAACCTTACCGGCCGGTTCCGCGTCGAGCAGTTCGGTGCCGAGCTTCGACAGTCGCAGGGCCGTCACGCGGCCGCCATGCATGCCGATGTCGACGACCCCCAGCGGAAACAGGCGCTTCTTGATCCAGACGAGCAGATTCCAGCACATCTGCTGCAGCGTCTCGCTCGGCGTGTAGCCGCCGCCCTGGAAACGCGCGGCGAAGAACTCCTCGGTCTGCTGTGTGTCGATCTGCGCCAGGTAGGCGTTGCGTGTCAAGAACGGCAGCACCGCGACGTCTTGCCACAACATCGGCTCGGCACGCCGCAGCAAGCGCAGCAGCACGCGTCGCATGCGGGTCTGGTGGTACGATTCACCCGGCAGCGTGCGGTCTTCGACGAAGTGCGCCAGCAGCATCTTCACTTGCTGCGCTAGCGGAGCACGGTCGAACTCGAGCCCGGCGGGCGTCGGCCGCAGCGAACGTTCGCCGCGGCGGTCGATCAGGCGCCGGTGCAGGCAGAAGCGAAAGATCAGTTCGAGCAGCGCTTCGGGATCGAGGAACCCACCCGGCATCGGCAGCAGCAGGCCCGCGATGCGCTTCTGTGATGCCTTGAAGAGGTCGCCTTCCGCCGTGAACAGCACCTTGCTCTGCTGCAGTTCGCGCAAGAAGCGCCCGACGTTGGTGGGCAAGTCGCCGCCACAGCTCAGTTCCTCGGCGATGGGTGGACGGTTCTGCTCACCGCGCCGACGGATCGCGTACAGGGCCACCTCGTGGAACACCAACATCGTGCGTTCGGCCGGCTGGATGCCCAGGCGCGCTAGATCGAGTGGCCCGGTCGTACCGAGCATCGCTTCTTCGAGACTCTTGCCGACGAAGGCGAGGTCGGGTGCATCCTGCAGCTCCATCTCGCGCAGCAGTTCGTCCCACACCGCGATGCCACCGTGCCGCTGCAGGTTGGCAAAGACGAGCGCGCCGACGTTTGGGGGCAGCTTCTGCAAGCGCTGCGCCATCGAACTCTCGAGCGTGTACAGCTTGTAGATCTTGCGCGCGTGGCTAGCGGCCTTGTGTTCGGCGGCCTTCTGCTCAGTGCTCTTCTGCTCGGGGCTCTTCTGCTCGGGGCTCTTCTGCTCGGGGCCCTTCTGCTCGGGGCTTTTCTGCTCGGTGGCCTTTGCCGCATTCGCGTCGCTGCCCTTGGCAGCGGTGGGCTTGCCGTTGCCTCCCGAGGTCGACTTCTTGGCGCCCTCGATGCGCTGCCGGAAGAAGCGGGCATCCAAGAAACCCTGCAGCGTCAGCGAGTCCTGAAGCTGCCGCTGGCGCCGGCGCCGACACTCCTGCACGCACTCGACAAGTTCGCTCGGCGCGGCCCAACACGGACTGTCGAAGCTGGCCCAGCGCTTGTCCTTGACCGGCCACACGAAGGCCTCGCGGTGCAGCGCCGCCAGCGTGGCTTCGAGATCGAAGCGGCTCTTGAAGTTGCCGCCCAAGTCGGTGAACAGCGAGTGCACCGAGCGCACTGGACCGCCATCGCCCAAGAACGCCTCGAGAAGATCCTGCTGTTTGCGCGGCAAGTTGGCCATGCGAGCGAGCACGCGCTGCTCGTCCTCGATCGCTGCGGCGACGCTGCGCACGGCGCTGCGTCCCGACGCCGCGCTGTTGCCGCCACACCAGCGGCTCAAGCACTCGCGCACCACCGACTCGCCGGTGCCCTCGAGCAGCGCTCGCAAACTGAGTCGCCTCATGCCCGTTCCTCTCGGTGGCGCGCGGCCTCGGCGAGCACCTCGGCCGCCGACACGATGGCATAGGCGTAACCCTGCTCGGTCAGAAAGAGCTGGCGCTTCTTCGCAAACTGCTGCTCACGACTGTCGGCCGACACGAGCGTGTAGAAGCTCGCCGGCCCACCGTCCGCCTTGGGCCGCAGGATGCGTCCGAGCCGCTGCGCTTCTTCCTGCCGGCTGCCGAACGTGCCCGAGACCTGGATCGCGACGTTGGCAAGGGGCAGGTCGATCGCGAAGTTGCCGACCTTGCTGACGACGAGCCGCGGCAGGTCGCCGCGCCGGAACGCGGCATAGAGGCTCTCGCGCTCGCTCGTGGGCGTCTGGCCGGTGATCAGCGGCAGGCGGAACGCGGCCGCCAGATGCCGCAGCTGTTCGAGGTATTGCCCGATCACGAGCACGCGGTCCGCGCCGTGTCGGCTCAGCAGCGCACCGACCACGTCGTCCTTCTGCTCGTTGTCGGCCGCCAGGCGGATCTGCGCACGTGCGCCTGCCGCTGCGTAGCGCGCAACTCGCGCAGGGGCCAGTGGCACCCGGATCTCGGTGCAGCGGGCCTGGGCCAAGAAGCCTTGCCGCTCGAGCTGCTTCCACGGCACTTCGTAGCGTTTGGGGCCGATCAGCGAGAATACTTCGTCGGCGCGGCCGTCCTCGCGCACGAGCGTCGCCGTCAGGCCCAGCCGCCGCCGCGCCTGGATGCCGGCCGTGGCGCGGAACACCGGGGCAGGCAGCAGGTGCACTTCGTCGTAGACGATGAGCCCGAAGCCACCGCGGTCGAACAGGTCCATATGCGTGAACGCATCGAGCTTGCTGCGTCGGTGCGTCAGGATCTGGTAGGTGGCCACGGTCACCGGTCGGATCTGCTTCTGCTCGCCCGTGTACTCACCCACCTGCGATTCGTGCAGGTTCGTCTTGCCGAGCAGTTCGCGCTGCCACTGGCGCACCGCGACGGTGTTGGTCGTCAGCACGAGCGTATTCGTCTGCAGCAGGTGCATGGCAGCGATCGCGACGACGGTCTTGCCGGCTCCGCAAGGCAGCACGACGACGCCACAGCCGCCGCGGTCGCTGCCAGCGGCGTGGAACGCCGCAGCGGCCGCACTCTGGTAGTCGCGCAGCCGAAACACACCATCGCGGTCGCCGGTAGCGCTCTCGCCGGGAGCACAGTCGCCAGTAGTGCGCAGGGCGAACGACAGCGAGTCACCCTGGCGATAGCCAGCGCGATCGTCGACCGGATAGCCGAGCCGCACGAGCGCTTGCTTGAGCTTGCCGCGCTGTGCTGCCAACAGCGTGTATCCTCCGCCGTCGAGTGTCAGCAGCTCGGCGAGCACAGGCTCGTTTGCGAGCTCCTCCAGCACCTCGGCCTCGTCGCACTCGAGCCGCAAGCGATCCGGAGGCTCTGCGAACAGACGCAGCAGCCCGTAGCGCCGGAACCACTCGCGAACCTGGACCAGCACCGCGGGAACGATCGGATAGCGCGCGTTCTCGACCAGCCAATCGACGATCTTGCCTATGTCCTCACCGAGCGCCGCCGCGTTCCAAAGGCTGACCTGGGACAAGCGATAGAAGTGCACGTACTCCGGCGATTTCTCGAGCTCGGCGAAGCGCGCCAGACGGTCGCGGGCAACTTCGTAGCCGGGATGCTGCGTCTCGAGCAACACGGTGCCATCGGCCTGCACGATCAGCGGCGGTTCGGTCATGCGTCCTCCTCGCTGCTGCGGCGCACGGGTGCGCGGCGAGCAACCCGCTTCGCTCCACCGGCTCCGCCGATCACGTTGCGAGTGGTCCGACTGCTGCTGGCCTTGCGCGGCACTTCGGCCTTGTCAATCTTCGGCGAAGCCAGCTTCGGCACCAGCCGCGGTGCCAGCCGCGGCGCCAGCCGCGGTGCCAGGAAATGCCCCGTGTGACTGCCGACAGTCGCCGCAATCTCTTCGGGCGTGCCCACCGCGACGAGGCGGCCGCCGTGCTCACCCGCTTCGGGTCCCAGTTCGAGCACGCGGTCGGCCGCGGCGATGACGTCGAGGTGGTGTTCGATCACCACCACCGAGTCGCCGCGGTCGAGCAACCGTTCGAGCACCGCCAGCAACTTGCGCACGTCGTCGACGTGCAAGCCCGTGGTCGGTTCGTCGAGCACGTAGATCATGTGCGAACGCGGCCGCGTGGCGAGCTCCGCGCACAGCTTGATGCGCTGCGCTTCGCCACCCGAGAACGTGTTGGCTGGTTGGCCGAGCTTGAGGTAGCCGAGCCCGACGTCGGCCAGAAGCTGCAGCGGCCGCACGATGTGCTTGTGGTTGCCAAAGAACTGCAGCGCCTCGTCGACCTCCATCGCCAGCACGTGCGCGATGTTCTTTGAGCGATACTCGACGGCCAAAGTCTCGGCGTTGTAGCGGCGCCCGCGGCAGATTTCGCACGTCACCCAAACGTCGGCGAGGAAGTGCATCTCGACCTGGATCTGGCCCTTGCCCTCGCAGGCAGCACAGCGACCCGCCGCGACGTGAAACGAGAAGCGACCCGGAGTGAAGCCCTTCTGCTTCGCCAACGCGGTCTTCGCAAACAGGTCGCGGATGTGTGTGAACGCGCCCGTGTAGGTCGCCGGGTTGCTCGACGGCGAGGTGCCGATGGGGCTCTGGTCGACGACGACGAGCGAGTAGGGCGGTGCCTTGCCCTCGCGCCAGTGCACACTCGCGCGGCCGCTTTGCAGTGCCGGCACCATCGCATCCATCACCAGCGACGACTTGCCCGAACCCGAGACGCCGGTCACACACAGAAAGCAACCGAGTGGCACGTCGACGTCGAGCCCGCGCAGGTTGTGCATCTGCACCGCTCGCATCTCGACGTGCCCCGCGGGCGTTCGGCGCGTCGCTGGCCGCGGCATCACGATCTCGCCGCGCAGCCACTGCCCCGTCAGCGACTCGCTCTTTGCCACCGTAGCCGGACTGCCCGAGCAAACGATGCGGCCGCCGCGCGTGCCGGCACCCGGACCGAGGTCGAGTACGTGGTCCGCCGCGCGCACCATGACCTCGTCGTGTTCGACCGCGAGCACCGTGTTGCCCAGATCGCGCAGTTCGAGCAGCGTGTGCAAGAGCCGTTCGGTGTCGCGCGGATGCAGGCCGACGGTCGGTTCGTCGAGCACGTAGAGCACGCCGACGAGCTTGTTGCCGAGCTGCGTCGCCAACCGAATGCGCTGCGCTTCGCCGCCCGACAGCGTCGCCGCCGAGCGGTCGAGCGTGAGGTAACCGAGCCCCGTCTCGCGCAGGAACGACAGCCGGTGCCGCAGTTCCTTCTGCACGTCGGCGGCGATGCGGCGCTCGTTGGCGGTGAGCTGCAGCTTCTCGAGCGTCGCCGATGCATCGTCGACGGTCTGCGCCAGCAGCTCCGGCAGGCGCACGCCGCCGACGCGCACGTGTCGCGGGCCCGGCTGCAGTCGTTCGCCCTGGCAATCCGGGCAGCGCTGCGAACGCATGACGGTGCGGAACTTCTCGTCGACCATGTTCTCGCCATCCTTCGCGTGCAGCCACTCCTCGACTTGGCGAGCGAGTCCCTTCCATGGCACCGACATGCGCCACTCGCGCTTCTTGCCCGACTCGTTCTTGCGGAAGACGACCTCGAATCTTTCGTCGCCGCAACCGCGGAGCAGCAACTGGCGGGCTTTCGCCGGCAGCTTGCGCCACGGCAGCGACAGATCGAAGCCGTGCCGTTCGGCGACGACGGCGGCGACCTCCGCATACCAGCCTTCGCGGCCAGTCAAGAACGTGAACGCCGCGCCCTGGTGTTTGATGGCGCCACCGAAGACCGGCTTGTCGGGGTGGTTGACGAGCAGATCCTCGGCGCAGACGACGACGTCGCCGAGGCCGAGGCAACTCGTGCACGCGGCGCTGTGATGGTTGAACGAGAACCAGCGCGGATGCGGATCGACGGGCGCCTTGTAGTCACAGCGATGGCAGCCGCGATCGGCCGAGAACCAATGGCGCTCCCCCGCCTGCTCGCCGTCGACGAGCTGCAGCACGGCCGCAGCGGCGCCACCGTGCGCTGCGGCCGCGGCCTGCGCCTGCTCGATCGAATCGGCGAGGCGCGCGCGGTCGGCGATCGCGACGCGGTCGATCACAAGCATCAGCTCTTTGGGCGCCGCGTCGGACCATTGCCCATCGATCCACTGCCCGTCGATGCGCTGTTCTTCGCCATCGACGAGCACGCGCACGTAGCCGGCCTTCTGCCACTCGGTGCGAAGCGTGCCGAGCCACGCGGCCGCCGACTTCGGCTTCTTGCGCACGTCGTCCGGCACGGTGATCGGCGCCAGCAGGTAGGCACGGCGGCCGTTCCATTCTTCGACCAAGTTGGCAGCCGCCTTGCTCGGCGACCACGCGATCAGCTCCTGGCCGTGCACGGGGCAGTGCGGCCGGCCGATGCGCGCGTAGCACAGTCGCAGGTAGTCGTGGATCTCGGTCGTCGTCGCGACGGTCGAGCGCGGGCTGCGCGCGGTGCGTTTCTGGTCGATGGCGATGGACGGTCCGAGCCCATCGAGACGGTCGACCGGCGCGCGATCCATGCGGCCCAGGAACCGCCGCGCGTACGTCGACATGCTCTCGAGGAAGCGCCGTTGCCCTTCCTGGAAGATCGTGTCGAAGGCGAGGCTCGACTTGCCCGAACCCGAAGGACCAGTGACCACCGTGAACTTGCCGAGCGGCACATCGCAGTCGACACCTTGCAGGTTGTGCGTGCGGGCGCCGCGCACTTCGATGTGCGTCGGCCGAGTCGGCACGATTCTCGGGCGTGGTGCGCTCTTGCCGACACCGGCCCGCTTCTTGGGCGCCTTCTGGCCGATGCCGATCGCGCGCAGCGCTCTGCCCGTATGCGAACCTTCGACCGCCGCAACCTGCTCGGGCGTGCCCGCGGCGACGACCGTGCCGCCCGC
>JBDSBS010000279.1:0-2514 GCA_039921435.1 Planctomycetota bacterium
TGATCCGTCACCGGCACGTTCATGAAGATGTTGAACGAGTACGGGATCTCGCGCATCGGGATGCCGTAAGGCGCCAGGGCCAGCTCAAAGTTGCGCCGGCAGTTGGGCGTGCCGCGCACGCCGTAGCGGACCGCGTTCGTGTGCTCGCTGCACGAGCCGGCGATCAGGTCGTGCACGCCGACGGTGTCCTCGACGATGGTCATCATCGTCGTGCACTCGGTCGACTGCAGCGTGTGCCCGGTCGTGATGTAGATCGTCTGGTTCAGCAGCAGCGTGTTGTGCACCGACAGCTTGTCGCCGTAGTCGTCGAGGCGGAAGCAGATCAGGTCGGCGACCTGCTGGCCGGCGACGTCGACGATGCGCAGCACCTGTCCCGCGCGGACGACGAACGCCGTCTGGCCGCGCGCCGGGACCAGCTCCTCGAACGCGATGTCGGACGGGTCGGGCTCGAACGGAAGTCCCATGGTGCTCACTCCTCCACTCTCAGCTGAACTCGGGCATCAGGTGCTTCGCGATCAGGTCGAGCTGCCCGAGGTCGTCGCTGGTCGGGCCCAGCACGACGTACTGGCAGCCAGCCGACTCGAGATCCTTGAGCCGCGCGATGATGTCGTCGAGCGAGCCCAGCAGGTAGGACTCCTGCAGGTGCTCGAAGGTGCGGTGGGTGCCCATGACCGCGTCGAACATCGGCTTCTGCGCCTCCAGCGCCTTCTGCCGGTCAGACGTCTCGACCAGATACGTGAAGTTGGTGTGCGAGAAGAGGATCTCGTCGTCCCGCCGGCCCTGCGCGCGGAGGGCGGCCTTGATCTCCTCCCAGTCGCGCTTCACCCACTCCTGGTTGCCCGAGCACCGCGAGATCCAGGCGTCGGCCTTGAGGATGCGCTGCAGCACGGTGGGTGCGAGCATCGGCACGTCGCTGAACTCCGGATCGGGCACGCGGGCGCCGCCGGCGACCCACACCTCGGGCATCTTCGGCGGACGCGGCTCGATGGTGACGTTCTGGAACTGGTAAAACCGACCCTCGTAGGTGACGTCGTCCTCGGTCAGCAGCAGGCGCACCGCCTCGAGGATCTCGTCCGTGCGCGCGCCGCGCTCCTTGACGTTCGTGCCGGTGGCCGAGAACTCCGCCGGATACCAGCCCGGCCCGACACCGAACAGGAAGCGCCCGCCCGAGAGGAAGTCGAGGGTCACGATCTCCTTGGCCAGCAGCACCGGGTTGCGCAGCGGCAGCACGAGGATGCCGGTGCCGAGCTTCACATCGGGCGCGACCGCGCCGGCCCAGGTCAGCACCGACATCGGCTCGAGCCATGTCATGCCGTACAGGCCGTGGGCGTGCAGCAGGTGGTCGATCACCCACAGGTCGATCCCGTAGTCGTTCGCCTTCCGCGAGAAGTCACCGACCTCGCGCTGAACGCGCCCGTAGTCCATCTCCGGGTAGCAGTACGAGGGGATCCACACACCGAACTTCACAGCTTCCTCCAGGTCATGCGCGGTTGCCGTGCGCCTCTGCGATCTCGACGAACCGCCGCACGCGCTCGGGCGTCAGCGGCAGCTCGTTGACGAACACCTGCCCGATCGGGCGCAGCGCGTCCTCGACGGCCGATGCGATCGCCGGCCCCGGCCCGATCGAGCCGCCCTCGCCCATGCCCTTGATGCCCTTGATCGTGAATGGCGAGGGCGTTTCCAGGTGCACGACCGTCATCGGCGGGATGTCGGTCGCGCCCGGCAGCAGGTAGTCCATGAACGTGGTGCTGAGCAGCTGGCCATCCTCGTCGTAGACGAACTCCTCCAGCAGCGCGCCGCCGATGCCCTGCGCGACACCGCCGTGCACCTGGCCGTCGACGACCAGCGGGTTGATCATCCTGCCGCAGTCCTCGACCACCCAGTAGCCGAGCACCCGCACCGACCCGAGCTCGGCGTCGACCTCGACGAGCGCCATCTGCGCGGCGTTGGCGAAGGTGCCCGTGCCCGGTGCGGCGTCGTAGGTGGCGACCGCCTCGAGCAGCGGCTCCATGCCCTCGGGCAGGCGCTCCGGCCGGTGGTAGGCCCAGCGGGCGAGGTCGGCGATCGCAACGCCGCGCTCGGGCGAGCCGACCACGCTGATGCGCCCGTCGCCGACCTCGAGGTCGGCCGTGTTCGCCTCCAGCTCCTCGGCCGCGAACCGCACCAGCAGCTCGCGCACCTTGCGGGCGGCGCGGATGCTCGCACCGCCCGCCAGCACCGCGCTGCGACTGGCGAACGTGCCGTGGCCGTACGGCGTCGACGACGTGTCGCCACACTGCACGCGCACGTCGTCCATCGTCAGGCCCAGCTCGTCGGCCACCAGCTGCGCGAACGTGGTCTCGTGGCCCTGGCCGTGGTTGTGGCTCGACACCTGCACGAGCACCTGGCCGGACGGATCCATGCGCAGCGTCGCCGAGTCGTAGCCGAAGATGATCGGCACGCCGCGCTTCAGGAACTCGGTCGTCGTGTGCGCGGTCTGCTCGGTGTAGTGCGCGAAGCCGATGCCGAGCAGGC
>JBDSBS010000280.1:0-3796 GCA_039921435.1 Planctomycetota bacterium
TTGGCGGTGGCGAGCACGGGTGGCTCGTCAGGGCCGTCGTCGTCGAGCTGCTTGTCGACTTCCTCCTGGTCGCGCAGCTGCTGGACCAGGGCGTCGATGTCGTCCGTCGAGTAGCCGACACCGTCGAGTGCGTCCTCTTTGCGTAGCTGTTCAAGCAATGTGGCCAACTCGGCTTCGTTCCAGGACGCGTGCTCGTGCGCCCTGTTGTCGGCCAAGTTGTAGGCCACGGCGTCGAGGTCAGTGCCTTCGAACCACCACACGGGCACCTCGGTCATGCCGAGGCTCTGCGCGGCCTTGAGGCGGGTGTTGCCGGCGACAACCTCGCCGGTGCGGCGCGCCACGATCGGCTGCTGCCAGCCGAACCGGCGGATGCTGGCCGCGACGTGGGGGACGGCCTGGTCGTTCAGGCGCGGGTTGGTGGGCGAGCAGTAGAGCTGCGAGATCGGGATGGTCTCGACGGGCTGGGATGCGGGTGTGTCAAGCGGGCACCTCGGTGCGGGGTTGGGAGCCGCTTGGAGGTGCACGTGGACGGCTGGCTCGACGTGGAGAGAGTAACGCACGTGGCCGAGTTCGTCGCGCACGCGCACTGTCGTGTCCGCGCAGAACGCCGTCAGGCGCGAGATCGCCGCGATCACCTGGTCTACCGGCGGAACGAGACGTGCCCGCACCGGCGCGCGTGGCCGCGGACGACGAGGTGAACCGGGTGGCCGCTGGGCAGCGCCGTGGACGCCGTGTGGCCCGTACTCTCCGACTGCTAACCAGAGAGTACGCTCTCTCGGCCGTTCGCGGAGAGCACGGGGACTGGTGCCGGTCCAACCCACCCCGTTTTGCCTTTGGGGACCCACTCCACCCGCTCTCCCGAACTCGCCGCCACGAAACCGCAGCCGCCCGCCATCCCGCCCCACGCGCGCCCTCCACGCCAGCCCCCCAGAAACGCCACCGCCCCGCGGCTGTGCACCGCGAGGCGGGAACGTCCGCTCCTGCGAGCGGAAGTGGCTCCCCAGACCATGCGTCAAAGCGAACTTCGGAACGGGGACCGTACGGCTCTACTTTGATGCCCCGGCGGTCCGTCGAGTCCGCCGCTTGCGCCGAGAGTTGGCAACCTGGCTGACGCGCTGGTGGGAGAGGTCCAGGACCTGCCCGATGTCGCGCATGGACCATTCGTCCTGCAGGGAGGCGACAACCTCATCCTGCTGGGCCTTGGCTGCTTCGGCCAGTTCGTCCATCTTGCGGCGCAGCTCTTCGAGCTTGCTGATCTTCTCCCGGGTCGCCTTCGGCAGCGGCAGGACCTCGCGCAGTTCTGCGAGCTCGGCATCGTCGCCTTCCCAGAGCACCAGTGCCTCGCGGATGCGGGCGCGCGTTTGGGCCAGCCCGCGCCCGAAGGTGTGGCACTCGGGGATCTCTTTCACGGAAGCGATCCACTGGTTGGGGCGGTCCCCGTGTTCGATGATCACGGTGTAGTGTTGCTTGGTCATGTTCTCTGCAGCCAGCCTTCGCCGAGGCATGGGGTGAGGTCGCGTTCGATGTTCTTCAGTGTTCCGGTGGGGATGGTCTCGCCGTCGTCGCCCGGGATCGTGGTCTTGCACTTGCCGCAGGCCCAGATGCGATGCGACCCCCGTTGCCGGAGCTGCTGGCATCCTCGCTTGCGGAGCACCCGGAGCACGTCCCGGACCTTGAGGTTTCGCACCCGGGAGAGGCTACCACATATGCGTCTAGGCGGCTAGACGAAGGAGGAACTCGAGGGTCGAAGTTCGGACAGTACGGCCGGCGCACTATTCGGAAGGGACGCTACTGCTCGCCCGTCATTTGCCTCCGAGCACCTCGACCAGTTCGGCGATCACCTGCAACTCCCCTTCCTGGGCACTCGTGAAGATGATCGGCCTGAAGTCCGGGTTGACCGGCTTGAGGGTGATCCTCTCATGCCGGCGAACATCGCCGTCCTTGACCATCTCGCTTTCGTAGCGCTTGAGGGTGTAGCGTTGTCCAGTCTCTGGGTCGGTGGCATCTCGGAGTACCACAAGGACGGTCTTGCCCTGGCGCGTGCCCTCGACCGGCGCTCGAAACAGGCAAACGAGCTTGCTGGCCGTCCTTCAGCTTGGTCTGCAGGTCGAATGACGCGGAGTACTTGAGGACCATGTGCTCTCCGGCAGGCACGATCCGCATCAGGCCTTATCGATTCAATGGACGCGACCTCCTTCCGGCTCGTTGATGGCGCATTTCCTTCGGCATGTGACGGCTGCCCGACGGACAGCATGGCGAGCCTACTCGGCTTCCGTCAGCGGTTCATTGCCATCCGAACAACTCGCAGGCGAACACCTCGGCGTAGACCGACTCGATGATGGCGTTCTCGTCCTTGTCCGCGGCCGCATCCACGCTGTCGTCGAACGGGCTGACCAGGTAGACGGTCTGTTCATCCTGCGAATCGGGAGCGGAGTCGAGGACGTACCCGAGGCTACAGAATCGGCTCGTCGTTCGGCGTGTAGTAGCTTGGCAGACGGATGCTGTGCGGCCATGCAGCGATGTCGGCTCTCGACAGAAACCCCAGCCGACTGCGCCGCACGACGTTGCCGCCGTCGCCCTTGGGTAGTCGACGGACCCTGACCGGCTCGGCTCGGATGGGCGGCAACGAGAGTCTCTCGGTCGCCATCTGGATGGTCTCGCACCAGCTGGGCGTGTTGTGGATGCTGTCGCCGCCGAGTTCGAGACGCGGATCGACACCGAGGACTTCGTGTTGCCAAGCGTGCACCAACTCGTGAAGCAGTACGTCGACTGCAAACCGAAGCCCGTAGCGCTTCCGTGGCTTGCCCCAGACCGACGCGCCGATTGGATGGAGAGTCGAAGGGTGCAGAGTGACGTGTCCGGTGTCGGTTGCGTAGAAGCCGAGGAATCGTCCGTGCGTGGTCAGCCCGATCAGCAGCGCCCGATTGCTGCGTAGCCGGCCATCGAAGACCCGGTCGTTGATTCGATCGAGCCACGGATACAGGTGGGCCACGGCGTCGCCGAACAGAGCCACCGACGCCTGTCGCAGATCGGTGGCGTTGGATGTAACACCCAGTTCGGCGTTACGTCCGGTGGTCGGGCAAATGTCGGAGGCAGCCACGCATCTACCGCAAGGCTGACTGAAGAAGTTGGACCGCCTTCCTGATCGCCTCCCGAAGCCGTTCGGCCTCGGCGTTGCCCTGGTTCTGGAGCTTGTCGACGACCTGACGGATGAGCTGCTCGGCGTCCACCGCGGTCTCGGCGCCGCGAACTCGCCGAACAGCACGACGAACCGGCGCATCGTCTTTCGGCGCAGCAGCGGGCGCTGGGGTCGCGTCCATGCGCGACAGGAGTGTCCTCGCCGCGTTCACGCTCGCGGCAGTGATGCGTACACCGCGCATCGCTGCCCGGGCCTTGGCGTCGTCGGCGCTGACGTTCGCATCGTGCAGCAGGACGTTCAATGCGGCGAGGATCGGCTCTCGGACGTTTTTGTAACGGGAGCGGAGCTGCTCGATTTCGGTGGTCCAGGTGTCGTTGGTTGTCACAGTTTCAGTTGCGGTCGCAGTCATGATTCTCGTCCTCCAGGACGTTGGGGAACAGAACACGGAAAGTCCGCCGCTGGTCCGTCCAGAGCGGGTGCCTTCCGACTTCTCGTAGATGTCGGTCGCGAGGTTCGCAGTGGCCCAGCAACACGGCCGCCTCGATGTCTGGTGCGAGCAGTGCGAGGTCGCAGATCTGGGTCATGCGCGCGCGAGTGATGCCGAGGCGCTCGGCGGCCTGGG
This sequence comes from Planctomycetota bacterium, assembly GCA_039921435.1. GTDB lineage: Bacteria > Planctomycetota > UBA1135 > UBA1135 > UBA2386 > DASVAL01. The sequence goes on from JBDSBS010000280.1 coordinate 3,762, forward strand.
CGTAGTCGCGTAGCTCACCGCGCTCGATCAGCGCA